>NZ_CALXHK010000004.1:0-68264 GCF_944388085.1 Candidatus Allofournierella excrementigallinarum
CATCGAGGGCATCACCCACAGCATGTGCAGCCTGGAATTCGAGAACCACCGTCCCCTCTACGAGTGGGTCATCGACAACCTGCACCTGGGGCCCTTCCCCATCCAGCGGGAGTTCGCGCGGCTGAACGTCTCCAACACGGTGATGAGCAAGCGCTACCTGCGGGAGCTGGTGGAAAAGGGCATCGTGGACGGCTGGGACGACCCCCGCATGCCCACCCTGTGCGGCCTGCGCCGCCGGGGCTACACCCCCTCCAGCATCTTCGAGTTCGTGAAGAAGGCGGGCGTTTCCAAGGTCTACAGCCTGGTGGACTGCCGCCTGCTGGAGCACTGCCTGCGCACCGAGCTGGAGCTGACCGCCCCCCGGCGCATGGCGGTGACCGACCCCATCCGGCTGACCATCACCAACTACCCCGCCGGCAAGGTGGAGTATTTCGACATCCCCAACAACCCCAACAAGGCCGCCGGCGATGATTCCACCCGCAAGGTGGCCTTCTCGGGCGAACTGTACATCGAGCGCAGCGACTTTGCCCAGGTGCCCCCGCCCAAGTTCCAGCGCCTCAAGCCGGGCGGCGAAGTGCGCCTGATGGGCGCTTATATCGTGAAGTGCGACGAGGTCGTTCTGGACGAAACGGGCGAAGTGGCCGAGCTGCGCTGCACCGCCGACCTTGAAACCGGCAACGGCATGCCCGCCGACGGCCGCAAGGTCAAGGGCACCATCCACTGGGTCAGCGCCGCCCACGCGGTGGACGCCCAGGTACGCCTTTACGACAAGCTGTTCACCCAGGAGAACATGGGCGATCTGCCCGAGGGCGCCGACTACAAGGACTACCTGAACCCCGAGAGCGTGAAGGCGCTGCCCGGCGCGAAACTCGAGGCCGCGCTGGCCGGCGCGAAGGCGGGCGACACCTTCCAGTTCGTGCGCATGGGCTACTTCACCGCCGACTCCAGGAACCCGGGCGTCTTCAACCGGGCGGTGACCCTGAAAGACAGCTTCTCCAAAACCCTGGAGCAGAAATAAATTTTTCACGCGGAAAGGCCCCGGCGCTGGTGCGCCGGGGCCTTGCTTTTTTGCGCTTTGCCGCCGCCCTTTGTTTTCTCAGGCGGGCTGTTCGCCCACCGCCGCCTCCTTGGTGCGGATGCACCGGCGCAGCCAGCCGCCCTGGAGGTAGTAGGCCAGGAAGAACAGGCTGGTGAGGGACCAGCTGACGGGGTAGCAGGCCAGCGCGCCGATGAGGGTGGGCCAGACGGCGGCCACCACGGTGAGCACCCAGAGGATGCGGGTGACGCACACGCCGATGCTGGTCATGATCATGGGGATGAGGGAGTCGCCCGCGCCGCGCACCGCGCCGCTGAGGATCTCGATGAGCACATAGGTGGGCCAGAAGGGCGCCACATAGCGCAGGATCTCCACGCCCTGCCGGATGACCGGCGCGTCCTGCACGAAGAGGCGGAACAAAACGCTGCCGAAAACCAGGGCGACGGCCATCAGCGCGCCGGTGGCGATGAAGGCCATCAGAACGCACTGGCGCACCCCCTTCTTTACCCGGCCGT
Source organism: Candidatus Allofournierella excrementigallinarum (assembly GCF_944388085.1). Taxonomy (NCBI): domain Bacteria; kingdom Bacillati; phylum Bacillota; class Clostridia; order Eubacteriales; family Oscillospiraceae; genus Allofournierella; species Candidatus Allofournierella excrementigallinarum. Next base: position 1,552 of record NZ_CALXHK010000004.1, read on the forward strand.
ACTCGCCCGCGCCGAAGTTCTGCCCCACGAAGGTGGTGATGGACAGGCCGAAGGAGTTCATGGTCATCCAGAAGATGCTGTCGATCTTGCCGTAGGCGGTGTAGGCGGCCACCACGTCGGTGCCGAAGCTGTTGATGGAGGCCTGCACCACGCTGTTGGACAAAGAGTACATCACCGACTGCAGCCCCGCGGGCAGGCCGATGCGCACGATCTTTTCCACCATGTCCTTGTCCAGCCGCAGATAGGCGGGCACGAAGCGGTAGCAGGCGGTGGTGTGGGAAAGGCTCATCACCGTCATGCCCGCCGCCACGCACTGGCTGGCCACCGTGGCCAGCGCCGCGCCGGCCACGCCCATGCCCAGCAGGGCCACCAGCACCACGTCCAGCACGATGTTGGTGAGGCTGGCGCAGATGAGGAAGTAGAGCGGGCGTTTGGAGTCGCCCACCGCCCGCAGGATGCCGGTGCCCATGTTGTAAATGAGGCTGGGCACCATGCCCAGAAAACAGATGCGCAGATAGAGCACCGCGTCCTCCATCACGTCCGCCGGGGTGTTCATGACCGAAAGGGCCCAGCGGCTGGCGGCAAGGCCGAGCAGCATGATGCCCACGCCGCCCAGCAGAGCCATGGCCATGGCGGTGTGCACCGCCCGCTGCACCTCTGCGCCCTTTCTTGCGCCGTAGTACTGGCTGATGACCACCGACGCGCCGCTGGCCACGCCCACGAAGAAGCCCACCAGCAGGTTCTGCACCACCGCCGTGGTGCCCACCGCCGCCAGGGCCCCCTTGCCCACAAAGTTGCCCACGATCACCGCGTCGGCGGTGTTGTAGAGCTGCTGGAAAAACGTCCCGAACCAGATGGGGAAGAAGAACAGCAGGATCTGCTTCCAGATGACCCCTCCGGTGATGTTGTTGTTCATTGCCCACCCTCCAAAATCAAGAAAAGCGGCGGCCTTTGGCGCATCCTGCGCACGAAAGGCCTCCACTGCATTATCACGATACTTCAGCCGCCCGCGTTTGTCAATAGGGGCGCGGGCCCGCCGGGAAAATTTTGCGGCGGCGGGCAAAGGGGGTGGCCCGCCGGCTTTTGATATGTTATACTGAATCTATATGGACATCACAGGGCGCGGCCCGTTTTGCGCGCCCTTCGAGGAGGCATTTCATTATGAGTTTTGTGTGGTTGCTGTGGGGCCTGTGCGCCCTTGCGCTGCTGGTGCTGGCGCTCGTCGCCGCGGCGGCGGTGCGCGCGGCGCGGATGAAGCCCACCGGCGCGGTGAAGGCGCAGTTCCCCGAGGCGGACATGGCCCGGGCGCAGAAATACGCCGAGGGCCTTGCGGGCCTTGTGCGCTGCGAGACGGTGTCCTTCCGGGGGCAGACGGACCGGCGCAAGTTCGCCGCCTTTCACAAGGTGCTGCGGCGCACCTTCCCCAAGCTGCACCGCACCGCCGAGATCATTGAGCTGGACAAAAGCCTGCTCTACAAAATCGCCGGCACCGCCCCCGGCCACAAGCCCCCCATCCTGCTGATGAGCCACCAGGACGTGGTGGCCGCCGAGGGCGAGTGGCCCCACGAGCCCTTCTCCGGCGACATTGCCGACGGCGCGGTGTGGGGCCGCGGCACGGTGGACACCAAAGGCAGCCTTTACTGCATCATGCAGGCGGTGGAAGAGCTGCTGGCAACCGGCTGGAAGCCGGAGTGCGACGTGTACATTGCCTCCAGCTGCACCGAGGAGTGGAGCGGCGACGGCGCCCCCGCCACCGCCGCCTGGCTCAAGGAGCACGGCGTGCACCTGGGCCTGCTGCTGGACGAGGGCGGCATGATCATGGAAGGCCCCATGGCCGGGGTGCGCGGGCGCTACGGCATGGTAGGCGTGGTGGAAAAAGGCTACGCCGACGTGAAGCTGGTGGCCAAGGACGACGGCGGCCACGCCAGCGCCCCGGGCCGCAACACCGCCCTGGTGCGGCTGGCAAAGCTGATGTGCCGGGTGGAAAAGCGCAACCCCTTCCGCGCGCGCTTTTCACCCACGCTGCGGGAGATGTTCCGCCGCATGGCCCCCAACATGAAGTTCGGCATGCGGCTGGTGCTGGGCAACCTGTGGCTGTTTGAGCCGCTTTTGTGCTTTGTGCTGCCCCGGGTGAACCACCTGGCGGGCGCGATGATGCGCACCACCTGCGCCTTCACCACCGCCAAAGGCTCCGACGGGCTGAACGTTCTGCCCCAGGAGGCCTATGTCACCGCCAACATGCGCTGCATCCCCCACCAGCCCACCGGCGAGAGCATCGCCATTCTGGAAAAGCTGGCGAAGAAGTACGGCGTGGAGGCCCAGGTCATCTATCAGGACGCGGTGCCCCCCGTGGCGGACTATCACGCCGCCCCCTTCAAGCTGCTGGAAGAGACGATGGCCAAGGTCTACCCCGGCTACGGCGTCTGCCCCTACATCATGACCGGCGGCACCGACGCCCGCTTTTATAAGGAAGTCACCGACAACGCCCTGCGCTTTGCCCCGCTGGAGATCAACCACCAGCAGCACGCCAGCATCCACGCCGCGGCGGAAAACCTGTCGGTGCTGGCGCTGCCCCCCGCGGTGGACTTCTACAAGCAGCTGCTGGAGAGCTACTGCACCCTGGAGGAGGGCCGCCGCCCCGCCGCCAAAAAACCCGCCGCCCGGCGCGCCGCCAAAAAGACCGCGCCGGCCAGCGCCCCCAAGGCTGCCGCACCGGAAACCCCCGCCGCCCCGGCGGAGAAGGCCCCGGCGAAAAAGCCGGCCGCCAAAAAGCCCGCGGCCAAAAAGCCCGCGGCCAAAAAGCCCGCCGCGAAGAAGGCCGCGCCGAAATCGGCTGCTGAAACTCCCGCCGAGCCTGCCCCCGCCGAGGGGACAAGCCCCGCCGAGGCCCCGGCCGCGCAGGCCGAAGCTGCGGAACCGGCCACCGTCTGAGCGCGGCGGCTGTCAAACCGACAAAACAAGACCCGGGACCCCAACGAGCGTTGACCGCTCAACGGGGTCCCGGGCCTTTTTGTTTTGAACCGTATGCCCTATGCCGGGCAGCGTTTCCGCCCTCAAAAAATCAGCGGTGCAGTATCTCCCGGCGGATGATGGCAAAGGCCTTGTCTTCCCCTTCGTTGCGCACCAGAAGCAGCATCTTTTCCAGCAGGGCGCGGGTGTTCGGGTGGAGGATGTAGTGGTCCCGCCCGTGCTGGTAGTACTCCCAGGCGGAGGAATCGGTGTAGGCCTCTTTCAGGTACACCCGGCTGGCGGCCAGCCGGTCGCAGAGCATCTCCGCCACATACTTCACCGGCATCTCGTTGCCGATGAGGCTGCCGGTGCCCGCCGGGTCGTAGTCGATCCAGTATTCCAGATGGTGGCGGTTGCGGCCCTTGTGGTGCAGCCAGGCGGTGCTGCAGCCCTCGGCGCGGCGCTGGGCGTCGTTGGGGCTGCGGTCGCCCTGAAAGTACTTCACGCCCGGCCAGAATTCCGCCGGGCTGTACTTCGAAAGGTCGTGGCAGAGCCCCTGGCGCACAAGGCCCAGCCGCCGGCAGTAGCCCAGCACCAGCCACTTGTGATAGGTGATGGTGGCCAGGTGCCCCCAGAACCTGCCAAGGGGGCCCCGCCGCTTCGCTTCGTCTCTCACAGGGTCTGCCTGGCCTGCTCTTTCATCTTGCGGCTGCCCAGATGCACCAGGGGCAGCCTGCCCTCGGCGCAGATGGGGCACTCCTCCGGCAGGTAGCTGGGCAGGTCCAGCTTGGCGGCGCTGGCCACGATGGGGATGGGGCTGGGGGCGTCCGCCTTGGTGCGGTCCACCACGCAGGCAATGCCCAGGCACACGCCGCCGGCCTCTTCGATGGCCCGCTTGGTCTCCAGGCTGGAGATGCCGGTGGTCACCACGTCCTCGGCGATGATGCACTTTTCGCCGGGCTTGATGGAAAAGCGCTTGAGGGTCATCACATTGTCCACCCGCTCGGTGAAGATGGCCCGCTTGCCCAGCTGGCGGCCCAGCTCGTAGGCGTAGACGATGCCGCCCATGGCGGGGCCCACCACCACGTCCACGTCCAGCTCTTTCAGCTTTTCCGCCACCGGGGCCATCACCTGGGCGCACTTGCCGGGATACTGCTGCAGGTAGGCCATCTGGCAGTAGGCGCTGGAATGGCGGCCGCTGCTCAAAAGAAAATGGCCTTCCAGAAAGGCCTCGCACTCTTTCAGAATCTCCACTGCGTTGCTCATGTTCGTCGCTCCTTTGGTTCGTTGTGTTCACATCCGGGCGCAGCCGCGGATCTCGTCGAGGGTTTTCACCCCGTGGCGGTCCATCCACTGGCCGATCTCGGCGGTGATGCGCCCGCAGGCCCGGGGGTCCATGAAACTGGCGGTGCCCACCTGCACGGCGGCGGCGCCGGCCATGATGAATTCCAGCGCGTCGGCGCCGGTGGTGATGCCGCCGAGGCCGATGACCGGCACGCCCGCCGCGCCCACCGCCTGCCACACCATGCGCAGGGCGATGGGCTTGACGGCGGGGCCGCTGAGGCCGGCGAAGATGTTGTTGAACACCGGCTTGCGGCGCTCGATGTCGATGGCGCAGGCCTGGAAGGTGTTCACAAGGCTCAGCGCGTCCGCCCCGGCCTTTACGCAGGCTTCGGCCATGCGGGCGATGTCTTCGGCCTGGGGGCTGAGTTTCACCACCAGGGGCTTTTTGCACACCGCCTTCACCCGGCCCACCACCTCTTTGGCGCTGGCCGGCTGGATGCCGCAGGCGATGCCGCCCTGCTTGACGTTGGGGCAGCTGATGTTCAGCTCGATGAAGTCCACGGCGGTCTCGCTGAGCAGCCGCGCGCCTTCCTCGTAGTCCTCGATGCAGCCGCCGCCGAGATTGGCGAACACCGCGGTGCCCAGCGCCAGCATCCGGGGCAGCTCCTCGGCGATGAAGTGGCGCACGCCGGGGTTCTGCAGGCCGATGGAGTTGATGAGGCCCGCCGGCGTCTCATACAGGCGCTCGCCCTCGTTGCCGTACCTGCCGTTCAGGGTGAGGCCCTTGGAGCAGATGCCGCCCAGAACGCGCAGGTCATACATGCCGGCGTATTCCTCGCCGTAGCCGAAGGTGCCCGAGGCCGCGATGACCGGCCCGGCCAGCCGCCTGCCCAGAAGATCCACATGCAGATCGCTCACTGGCCGAACACCTCCTTCGCATCGAACACCGGCCCGTGCTTGCACACGCTCCTGGCCCCTTTGGTGGTGTGGCAGGTGCAGCCGAGGCACGCCCCCACGCCGCAGGCCATCTTCTTTTCAAGGCAGACCAGGCACTTCACGCCCGCCGCGCCGCACTTGGCGGCCACCGCCTTCATCATGGGCTCGGGGCCGCAGCAGAGCACCAGGTCGTATTCCTCCGGGTGGAGGATGCCGGTGACCAGGCCGTGGTAGCCCACCTTGCCGCTGTCGGTGGCGACGTGCACCCGGCCGCACAGGGGCGCAAAGCGCTCGAGGCCGTAGGGCTCGTCCCGAAAGCCGGTGTAGAGGTGGGGCTTTTTGCCGGCGGCGGCCAGCTCCTTCACCAGCTGGTAGAGGGGCGCGGTGCCGATGCCGCCGCCCACCACCGCGATCCTGCCCGCGGCGGCGGCCGCGTCGAAGCCGTTGCCGGACGGGCCGGTGAGCAGCAGGGTGTCGCCGGGCTCAAGCGCCGCCAGCATGCGGGTGCCCTGGCCCCGCACCTCATAGAGGAATTCCAGCGTGCCGGCAGCTTCGTCCCAGCTGTGGACGCTGATGGGGCGGCTCAAAAGGGGGGCCGCCGTGTCCGGCCAGCAGCGCAGCATGAAGAACTGCCCGGCATGGGGGGCTTTGTCCGCCCGGGGCCAGGCCGCCGCCAGCAGGCGGATGCCCGGCGCGACCTGGCTGTGGGCCAGGACCTTCGCCTCACAGGCTGTTGCAGGCATGGGCAATGGCCTCCTTCATCGCGACGCACTCGCTGCGGGCCGCCTCGTCGAAGGCCGTGCCGGGCTGCTTTTTGTAGGCCAGCAGCACCGCGCGGCTGGAGTTCACCACGCCGCCGTTGCCGTGCCTGTCGAGATAGCGGGCGATGTCGTCGGCGGTGCCGCCCTGGGCGCCGTAGCCGGGGATGAGGAAGAAGCTGTCTTCATAGCGGGCGCGGATCTGGGCCGCCTCCTCGATGTGGGTGCCGCCGATGACCAGGCCCAGGCTGGAATAGCCCTTCTCGCCCATGCACTCGAGCCCCAGCTCGTGGAGCTTGTCGCCCACCATGTCGTAGACGTGGCGGCCGTCGGCCAGCTTTTCGTACTCAAAGTCCTTCGCGCCGGGGTTGGAGGTGCGCACCAGCACGAACAGGCCCTTGCCCGCGGCGGTGACGTAGGGCAGGTAGGGGCGGATGGAGTCGAGGCCCATGTAGGGGGCCAGGGTGATGAAGTCGGCCTCAAAATCCCCCTCGAAGTGGGCCTTGGCGTACATCTCGGCGGTCTTGGCGATGTCGCCCCGCTTGATGTCCGCGATGACCGGCATGCCGGCGGCCTTCACATAGTCCAGGGTCTCCTTGTAGGCGCGGATGCCGTCCAGGCCCAGGCTCTCGTAGTAGGCGATCTGCACCTTGAAGCAGCCGGCCACGTCCCTGGTGGCGTCCACAACGGCCTTGTTGAACCGCACGATGTTCTCGCCGGCGGTCAGCTCCGCTTTGGCAAAGCCCTCCGGCAGGTAGGAAAAGTCGGTGTCCAGCCCCACGCACACCGGGCCGCGGGCGGCCACCGCCTCGTACAGCTTGTCCATGTTGGTCATCATAACGCTTCCGCTCCTTTTAAGAATTGTATTAGAAAAATAAATTATAACTATTTGTATTACCGCTTCCAGGTGACCCTGCCGCCCTTGAGGGTGAGGTCCACCCGGCCGAACAGCCGCGCGCCGTGGTATTCGCACAGGTGCAGGCTGCGCACCGTTTCAAGGTTTTCGGCCAGCCGGCAGCCCCAGGGGGAGATGTCCATGTCCTCGGCGCGGCTCATGATGACAAGGCCCCGCTGGGCGGCGATGAGGCCGTTTTGCAGCAGCATGCGCAAGCTCGCTCCTTTCCACATCCCGCGGCCGCGGAAAGCCGGGATTTTGGGTAAAAAAAACTTTTCCCCCGAAAAGGAAAAGTCAAAGAAAAAGCACGGAAAAAACACGGGCCCGCAAACCAAAAAGCCAATGCTGTGCAAATCGGTGGGTCATCGCGCGCCGGCCCCTTTCTGTGCGTCTTAAACCATCTAATGTTAGCATACTTTTTACTGTGCGTCAAGCCTGCCCGGCGCCGCCCCTTGCGCCGGGCGGCGCTTTGCGCTACACTGGGAACAGCGCCCGGCGTTTCGGGCGCGGAGAGGAGCTTTTTTGTGATGAAACGACTGCTTTTGCTGTTTGCCTGCCTTTTGATGCTGGCGGGGTGCGCCGGCCAGCCGGCGGCGCCCTCCCTGCCCGCCGCCACGCCCGAGCCCACCGCCGTGCCCGAACCCACCGCCACGCCGGACCCGGAGGCCGCCTGGGCCGAGGCCGCCGCGGCCTTTCGGGAATGGCTGCCTGCCCAGCCGGGCTTTGAAAACTTCTCCTTCGCGGTGCAGGAGGGCTTTCCCTACCTCATCTGCGTGAACCGGGCGGCCAGCTGCGTGACGGTGTATGCCGACGACGGCGCGGGCAGCTACTCGGCGCCCTACATGGCCATGGTATGCAGCGGCGGCGAGGACACCCCCATCGGCAGCTTTTCCACCCCGGTGAACTACGACTGGCGGCTGCTCTCCGGCCCCTGCTACGGCCAGTACGCCACCCGCATCGACGGGCCCTATCTCTTCCACAGTGTGCCCTACTACACCCAGCACAAGGACGATCTGGAATACGACCAGTTCAACCAGCTGGGCACCCCCGCCTCGCTGGGGTGCATCCGGCTGGCGGTGGCGGACGTGCGCTGGATCTACGAAAACTGCCCCATCGGCACGCCGGTGGTCATCTATGACGACGCGGAGAACCCCGGCCCCATGGGCAAGCCGGAAACGCTGTACATCGACCCGGCGGACGAGACCCTGCGGGGCTGGGACCCCACCGACCCCGACCCGGCCAACCCCTGGGACGACAGCTATCTGGACGGCACCGCCATCCGCAGCCGGGCGGCGGCCGCCGACTGGGAGGCTTTTAAGAACAGCGAGGCCTTCACCCAGAACCTGACCCCCACCGACCTGCAGGGCTGGAGCCACGACAGCTCCATCGAGGGCACCCGGGGGTAAGCACGGCAGCGAAGGGCCGCCGGCCCGCACAAAACCAAACAGCCCGCAGGGCCCGGAAAAACCGGGCCCTGCTTTTTTTGCAAAAAAATCCGCTCTCCCTTGAAGAAAGCGCCGGCCGCGGCTCGTCTTTTCGTTCAGAAACAGAAAACGCCCGGCGAAAACAGTGAACGGTTTGCCCGCTGGCGACGAACAAGAAGAAAAGGGCGGCTGTTTTTCTGCCCGGCGTTTTGAAAAACAAAGAGGAGTGGATGAGGGATGAGCAGGATCATATCATTTTTGGGCCGGCATAAAAAGGCGCTGATCGCGCTGGCAGTGCTGGCGGCGGCGGGCGCGTTCGGCTGGGTGCGGATGAGCCGCGCGGCTCAGGCCGCGCAAAAGGCGGCGGCCCAGCAGGTGCAGACCTTCACGCTGGAAAAGGGCGACCTGCGCCGGACTTTGAGCGTGAGCGGGAGCATCCAGTCCGCCCGGGTGACCGAGGTGGCCGCGGCCCAGACCTACCCGGTGGCCGAGGTGCTGGTGAGCGAGGGCGACGTGGTGGCCGAGGGCGATGTGCTCGCCACGCTGGACACCACCGACCTGGACGCCCAGATCAAGGCCCAGCAGGAGGCGGTGGCCGCGGAACAGCGCCAGAACGAGCTGAGCGTTTCCCAGGCCCAGCGCCGCCTTGAGGACGCGCGCAACCAGAAGGCCATCGACGAAGAGGCCACCGCCGACTGGGACCAGGCCGAGCGGGACGCAAAACTCCGGCAGGACAGTCTGGCCATCGAGGACGCCCAGGATGTGCTGGTGAACGCGGTGACGGCGGCGGACGCCCCCAGCGCGGCGGCGCAGCAGCTGGGGACCCTGCAAAACGCCAAAAAGCAGTGCACCGTCACCGCCCCCTGCTCCGGCACCGTCACCCAGGTGAAGGCCGTGACGGGCGGCGCGGCGGGCGCCATCGCCACCATCGAGGACCAGAGCGCGCTGGAGGCGCTGCTCACCGTGCGGGAATACGACATCAACCAGCTGGCGGTGGGCCAGAGCGTGACCCTCACCTCCGGCGCGAAGGATGTGTTCCACGGGGCCGTCGCCTGGATCGCCCCCAAGGCCTCCGTGAACGAAAACGGCGAGGCCTGCTATGAGGTGAAGGTCTCGGTGGACGACGCCACCGGGGCGCTGCGGCTGGGCATGACCGCCAAGGCCAAAGTGCTGCTGGAAGAAAAAAAGGGCGTGTTCAGCGTGCCGCTGGACGCGGTGGGCGTGGACGAAAACGGCGCGCCGGTGGTCTACCAGAAAACCACCGACGCAGAGGGCAACGTGACCTTCGTCCCCGTCCCGGTGACCACCGGCATGGAGACCGACCTGTCGGTGGAGGTGAGCGGCGAGGGCCTGACCGAGGGCATGGAGCTGCGCAGCCTGGCCGACCCGGAGGCGATGCAATGAGCGGCGAAAAGCAGCCCATCATCCGGCTGAGGGGCATCGTGAAGAAATTTTACATCGGCCAGCCCAACGAGCTGGAGATCCTGCACGGCATCGACCTGGACGTGAATGAGGGCGAGTTCGTGGCGATCGTGGGCGAGTCCGGCAGCGGCAAGTCCACCCTGATGAACATCGTGGGCGCGCTGGACAAACCCACCCAGGGCAGCTACCTGCTGGACGGCATCGACATGACCGCCGCGAAGGACGGCGAGCTCTCCGCCCTGCGCTGCCGCAAGATCGGGTTCGTGTTCCAGACCTTCAACCTCATCGGCCGCACCAGCGCGCTGAAAAACGTGGAGCTGCCCATGCTGTACAACGGGGTGGGCGCGGCAAAGCGCACCGCCCGGGCCAAGGAGCTGCTGGAACTGGTGGGCATGGAAAAGCGGATGGACCACCAGCCCAACGAGCTTTCCGGCGGGCAGAAGCAGCGGGTGGCCATTGCCCGGGCAATGGCCAACGACCCGGCGGTGCTGCTGGCGGACGAGCCCACCGGCGCGCTGGATTCCGCCACCGGCCGGGTGGTGATGGACCTGTTCCACAAGCTGCACAAAGAGCAGGGCAAGACCATCCTGCTCATCACCCACTCCCGGGAGCTGGCCGCCGAGTGCGAGCGCATCATCACCATCCGGGACGGGCGCATCACCGGCGAAGCGAAAGGGGGCCGGGCGCAGTGATCTGGGAAAACATCAAGCTGGCCCTGGGCGGGCTGCGCAGCAACAAGATGCGGGCGCTGCTCACCATGCTGGGCATCATCATCGGCATCGGCTCGGTCATCGCCATCGTCACCGTGGGCAACTCCCTCACCAGTTCGGTGAGCGAGAGCCTGGTGGCCATGGGCGGGAACAATCTGCAGCTGAGCGTGGACCCCCGCCCGGACGAAAACGGCGACTACCTCGGCAGCTACGGTTACATGGAAAGCGACCTGCTCAACGATGAGATGCTGCAGGCGTATCAGGAGCGCTTTGCCCGGCAGATCAAAGCCGTGGTGCTCACCGAGAGCTGGGGCGCGGGCCGTATCCAGCAGGGGGCAAACACCGCGAAGGTGAACATCACCGGCGTGAACCAGGGCTACTTCGACGCGGGCAAGTGCGAACTGGTGGCGGGTCGCGCCCTGAACGAAACGGACCAGGAAGGCGCGCGGCAGGTGGCGCTGGTGAGCGACCTGCTGGTGGAGAACCTGTTCGGCGGCGACGCGCAGGCCGCTCTGGGCCAGACCGTCGAGGTGACGGGCCCCGACGGCGGGGTAAATGAGTTTGCCATCGTGGGCGTTTACGCCTACCAGATCATGGGCCCGCTGCTGGGCGGCGGCACGGTGAACAAAAACACCACCACCGACCTGTATCTGCCCCTCGCCACGGTGCACGAGATGGAGGGCATCGCCTCCGGCGGCTATTTCTGGTGCGAGGTGGCGCCCGCCGCCGGCGTGGACGCGGACGCTTTTCAATCCCGCAGCGAGCAGTTTTTCGAGGAACGCTTTTACAAAAACAACGAGCAGTTCCAGGTCACCGTGTACAACCTGCAAAGCGAGATGAGCTCCATCACCAGCGTGCTGGGCACCATCTCCCTGGCGATCGGGGTGATCGCGGGCATCAGCCTGCTGGTGGGCGGCATCGGCGTGATGAACATCATGCTGGTGAGCATCACCGAGCGCACCCGGGAGATCGGCATCCGCAAGGCCCTGGGCGCTTCCAACGGAGCCGTCCGCACCCAGTTCATCGTGGAGTCGGTGGTCATCTGCCTGGTGGGCGGCGCGCTGGGCATTCTGGCGGGCTTTGGCCTGGGCAGCCTGGGCGCTTCCCTCATCGGCGCGCCCGCCCGGGCAGACCTGGGCACGGTGCTGGCGGCGGTGGGCTTCTCCATGGGCATCGGCGTGTTCTTCGGCTATTACCCGGCCAACAAGGCCGCCAAGCTGGACCCCATCGAGGCGCTGCGCTACGAATGAGGGGGCCGGCGGGCCTCAGCCCGCCAGTTCCTCCATCGCCTCGCGGGCGGTGTCGGCGCTGAACAAAAAGGCTCCGCTGAGGGTGTAAACTTCCACGTGGCCGCCCACATAGCGAATTTCGTACTCCATATTCCATTGCCCGCCTTTCTGCGTTTTGGCTGTTTGCGGGGCTTCACCGCCCCGCCTCATGCTACCAGTATAGACGAACATGGGTACGATAATCAGGATTTTGAACGCCGGCGGGAAATTTTTCCGCCGAATGAAACAGGGGCCGCCCCCGGCGTTTGCGGGGGCGGCCCTTTTCGTTTTGGGTCCGGCGGCTCACTCGGTCTTTTGATAAACCGCCTCGATCTCGGCCACATACATGGTGTGGTAGTCCTTTTCCGGGTACCAGCGCCCGTCTGCGTCGCAGCCGGGGGCGAAGCCCGCCGGGTCCAGCCTCTGGGTATAGAGGGTGCGGCAGACCAGCACCGTCCGGGCCTGGGTGAAGGCGGGCGCGCCGTCAAAATCGCACACCTCAAAGCCCGCCTTCGCGATCTTGTCCTCGTTTCGTCCGCTCACCCGGCCCAGATAGGCCAGGTCCTGCCGGTGCTCCTCGCCGTAAAAGCTCAGGGTGAAGCGCCCGGCGGCGTCCACGAACTCCTTGGTGAAGCGCTGGGGCCGCAGGAACACAAAGGCCACGTCCTTGCCCCACATCACCCCCATGCCGCCCCAGCTGGCGGTCATGGTGTTCACCCTGCCCTCTTTTTCGGCGCTCACCAGCATCCACTGGCGGCCGATCATGGCAAAGGGCTCGGCGTGCAGTTCACTCAGTTCGATCTTTTCAAAGGACATCTCTCATCACACTCTGCTTTCTGTCTGAAACTTGCGGGGGGCCGGGCGGCCCTTGCCGCCGCCCCGGTAGCGGTCGTAGCAATACTGGATGATGGCGCCCCGCTTGACGATGCCGATGAAGCTGCGCTTGTCGTCCAGCACGGGCACAAAGTTCTGGCTCATGGCGGCGGCCACCAGTTCGTCCATCTGGGTGTTCACCGTCACCGGCAGATAGTCCCGCTTGCGGGGGATGGCCTTGATGGGGATCTCCTCCGCGTTCTCGATGCGCAGCCCCTGGTTCTTGATGGCCCACAGCAGGTCGCCCTCGGTCATGGTGCCCACATACTCCCCCCTGCGGTTGAGCATGGGGATGGAGGAATAGCGGTGATATTCCATTTTTTCCAGAGCCTGCCGCAGTGTGAAATCGTCGTACAAAAATGCCACGTCCTGTTTGGGTGTGAGGAAAAACAGGATGTTCACGCGCAAGACCTCTTTTCTGAAGCGCGGGGCGCTTCGTCATTCTTTTGTTACCTTTATTATACCACGGCGGGGCTCGCCGAGTGTGAAGAACTTGTTAAACCCGGCTCACAAAAGTGCGGCAAATTTTTTGGACCTGCGGTGCAAAACGGGCCGTTCCCCTTTTAAAATATCCGTTTCTATGGTAGAATAGAACACGATTATCCCACTTTGTGAGCCGAAAGGAGGCCGCATTTTGCCCTTTGCAAAACGAGCCGCCGCGCTGGCGCTGGCGGCCTGCCTTTTTCTGACCGGGTGCGGCGCGCGGCCCGAGGCCGATCCCGCCCCCGCGCCCAGCCCCACCCCCGCGCCCGCCGGCGCCGCCGCGGACCGGCTGGTGCTGGGCTACACCCCCGGCGACGGGTTCAACCCCTTCCTCACCGGCTCCACCCTGGTGCGCCAGAACGCGGGGCTTCTGTTTGAAAAGCTGGTGGAGATCGGGCCGGACATGTCCATCGTCTACCGGCTGGCCAGCAGCATCGACGTGCTGGACCTGCAGGCGGTCATCCACATCCGGGGCGGCGCCACCTTTGCCGACGGCGCCCCCGTCACCGCCGAGGACGCCGCCGCCAGCATCGAGGCCGCCCGCACCAGCCCCCTCTACAGCGGCCAGCTGGCCAACGTGACCAGGGTGGAGGTGAGCGACGGGGCGGTGGTGGTGACCCTGGCCCAGCCGGACTCGCTGTTCAGCTATCTGTGCGACATCCCGGTGCTGAAGGCCTCGGAGGTCGCCGCCGCGAACCCCACCTCCAGCGGGCGCTATGTCTACAGCGATGGCGCGCTGGAGGCGAACCCCCGCTGCCTTTTCGCCGAGGACGGCCAGCCGGAAACGATCGGCCTTGCCGAGGTGAGCAGCTACAACGAGATGGTCTCGGGCCTCACGGTGGGCACGCTGAACCTCTACCAGACCAGCGAGCTGAACGATTCGCCCTCCGGCGTTGCCAGCTCCCTGAGCTATTACCGCACCAACAACCTCATCTTCCTGGGGGTGAACGCCGACGCGGCCCAGGGCAGCGCCATGCTCGCGCCCCTGCTGGGCACCGCCGCCGGGCGCGGGCTGCTCAGCCAGGTCATCGACCGGCGCATCCTGGCGGAAAAGGGCTACTACTCCCGGGCCTACCCCGCCACCGGGGCCATCAACAGCTTCTACCCCTGCGTGCTGGCCCAGCAGGTCATCCTGCCGGAGGCCCAGCTGGACGAGGCGGCGGCCCGGGCGGCGCTGGCGGCGCTGGGCTACGCCGAAAACGCCATGGACGGCTTTTTCTACACCGCCGGCGGCCAGAAGTTGACGGTGCGGCTTCTGGTCTACAGCGGCAACACCTACAAGCGCTACGCCGCCAGCCTTTTGGCGGACCAGCTGGAGGCGGTAGGCGTTGCGGTGACGCTGGAGCAGACCGACGATTTTGAAGTTTTCCGCGAAAAAGTGCTTTTAGGCGATTTTGACCTGTACATCGGCGAGGTCAAGTTGTATAATAATATGGATATGAGCCCGTTTATGGAGGGCGGCGGCGCCAGCGCCGGCATCCTGCAGAGCGAAACGCTCGCCGCGGCCTACAGCGCCTTCCGCAGCAACATGAGCGCGGCGGCCGCCTACGAAGCGGCCTTTGCCGCCGAGATGCCCTTTGTGCCCCTTCTGTGGCGCAACGGCACCGTGGTGCACACCCGCAGCATCCAGGGGCTCACATCCTCCATCAGCAATGTGTTCTATTCCCTGGGGCAGCTTCAGTTTGTCTCCGCAGACTCTTAACCGAACAGGAGGTTGTTTCTATGATCACCTTGCAAAACCCGCTGGGCACCATCAGCATGAACGCCGACTACTTCGCCGAACTGGTCAGCCTGGCGGCCCGCAGCTGCTACGGCGTGGCCGGCATGGCCACCGGCGGCGCCCACGACGACTTCAAAAGCCTGTTCTTCGGCAGCGATTTCCCCGAGAAGGGCGTGCGGGTGACCCAAAGCGACGGCAGGCTCACCATCGAGCTGCACATCAAGGTGGGCTACGGGCTGAACATCGCCACCATCGTGCAGAGCATCACCCACAAGGTCAAACACGAGGTGGAAAACGCCACCGGCCTGAAGGTGGAGCGCATCGAGGTCTCTGTTGACGACATCGTGGCCGACTGACGGCCCTTCCCGCCGCCCGTGGAGGGCGGGACCCATAACTTTGACGTTGAGGTGTACTGTATGATTACTGGTCGTATCCTGCGTGACGCCATCCTCTCCGGCGCCAACAACATTTCCAACCAGCGCTCCCGTGTGGACGAGCTGAACGTCTTCCCCGTGCCGGACGGCGACACCGGCACCAACATGAGCATGACCGTGGGCGCAGCCCGCGCCGAGCTGGAAGCCATGGGCGACGACTGCACCGTGGGCGAGGCCGCCAAGGCCGCCGCCGGCGCGATGCTTCGGGGCGCCCGGGGCAACTCCGGCGTTATCACCAGCCTTTTGTTCCGGGGCTTTGCCAAAGCGCTGGACGGCAAAAAGGCCGCCGACGCCGCCGACGTGGTGTCCGCCCTGCACAAGGGCGTGGAAGCCGCCTACAAGGCCGTGATGAAACCCACCGAGGGCACCATGCTCACGGTGGCCCGCATCGCCAGCGAAGAGGCCGCCGCCTCCGGCATCGCCGACGTGGTGGAGCTGTGGAAACTGGTGATGAGCGCCGGCCAGCGCGCGCTGGACAACACCCCCAACCAGCTGCCGGTGCTGAAAAAGGCCGGCGTGGTGGACGCGGGCGGCCAGGGCCTGATGGTCATCTTCGAGGGCATGCAGATCGTGTTCGAGGGCGGGGCGCCCGTGCAGTGCGAGGAAGCGGCCCAGAACAAGGCAAAGCTCTCCACCGCCGGCGCCGGCAAGGGCGTGTTCACCGACGACCTGATGAAGGTGGAGGACATCAAGAACGGCTACTGCACCCAGTTTTTGGTGAACAAGGACGAGGGCGCCAGCATTGCAAAACTGCGGGCCTTCCTGGAGTCCAACGGCGACAGCGTTGTGGTGATCGAGGACGACGACGTGGCCAACTGCCACGTGCACACCGCCGACCCGGGCAAGATTTTGTCCGAGGCCATCCGCTACGGCTACCTCACCGGCTTCAAGATCGAGAACATGCACGAGCAGTTCCTGGCCCGCCAGAAGCAGGGCAAGGGCCTGGAGAAGCAGAAGGCCGCCGAACAGGCGCCCGCCGCCGCTTACCCTTACGCCGCGGTGGACCCCGAGCGCGCCTTCGGCTTTGTGGCCGTGGCCGCCGGCGAGGGCCTGGCCTCCGTGTTCACGGACCTGGGCGTGGACGCCGTGGTCAGCGGCGGCCAGACCATGAACCCCGCCACCGAGGACATCCTGGCCGCGGTGCAGAGCGTGCCCGCCGGCACCGTGTTCGTGCTGCCCAACAACAAGAACATCATCATGGCCGCCGAGCAGGCCCAGAAGATCGCCGACCGCAAGGTGGTGGTGCTGCCCACCCGCACCATCCCCCAGGGCATCACCGCCATGCTCAGCTTCGACCCGGACGCCGACGCCGACGCGAACTCCATCGCCATGATGGAGGCCGCCGGCCGGGTGAGCACCGGCCTTGTGACCTTCGCCGCCCGCAACAGCGACTTTGACGGCCACAAGATCAAGAAGGGCGACATCATGGCCATGGAGAACGGCAAGATCGTGAACATCGGCACCGACATCTCCAAGATGACCTACCGCCTGGCCCGCAGCATGGTGAAGAAGGACACCAGCTTCATCACCCTCATCAGCGGCTGCGACGTGAGCGAGGAAGAAGCTCAGCGCACCCTGGAACTGGTGCAGGCCAAGGTGGGCGACAGCGTGGAGGTCACCCTCATCAACGGCGGCCAGCCGGTCTACTACTACATGATCGGCGTGGAATAAGCCCGTAAAACATCCAAAGGCGGCAGGCACGGAATGTGCCTGCCGCCTTTTTGTTTTGTTATTCCCTGGCAATGCGCTCCAGCCGGCTGCGCAGTTTTTTCAGCCCCCGGTAGCCGCACTTGCGGGTCTGCTCGTAGGGCAGGCGCAGGGCGCGGGCGATCTCGGCGTAGCTCATCCGCCGCACACAGCGAAGCCAGACGATGGTGCGCTCCTTTTCCGCCAGCTCGCCCAGCAGCCATTCCTCCAGCGAGACCTCCCCCTCCCGCTCTGCCCCGCCGCCGCTGCGCGCCGCAGCCTGGCGCGCCCGCTCCCAGTTTTGGTTCTTGCGGTAAAGGTCCAGGGCGCGGCGGTCGGCGATGGCGGCAAGATAGCTTTTCACGCTGCCCTTCTCGGGGGAAAACCGCTTCCATTGCAGGCAGAAATCGGCCAGCGCCTCATAAACGCACTCCCAGGCGTCTTCCGGGTCCTGCAGGCGGCGGGAGCACACGCCCCACAAAAGATAGCGGTACTGCTCCACCAGCGCCGCCGCCCCGTTTTCCGGGTCGGCGCGGAACAGCTCCAGCAATTCCTCGTCCCTCATCCGCGCACCCCTTTCAGCCCACAGCAGGCCGCTTTATAACTGGATTCGCCGAAAAGGTGCGGATGGGGACAAAATTTTCCTTTTTTGTCAGTTTTTTGATCAAAAAAACGAAGGCCCGGCCTTTTTCAAAAGGCCGGGCCCGCGTTGTTTCAATACCAGTGGAAGGTCCCCTCGCCGGTGTTGGCGGTGGTGCCGCTGACGTAGTTCAGGTGGATGAGCACCTCCCGCCCGTCGTCGCTGTAATAGACGGCGCTGCCGTCGCCGTTGCGGTGGCGCAGCTGCCAGCGGGCGTTGGAATCGTCGAAGATGATGTTGGGCAGCGTGCCACGGCCTCCCCCGGCCGCATCCTCCGCCCCGCCCCGGAAGGCGGGCGCGGAGGAGCCGCCGAAGAACAGAGGCCGGATGATGACGCTCCAGCCGATCAGCGCCACCGGCACCGCGAACGCCAGGCCGATGACGATGCCGATGGCCGCGCCCAGCATTTCGGGCTTGAATTTGAACAGCAGCCAGATCGCCCCGTGGCCGGCCACCATGAGGGCAATGGCCTTGCCGCCGCTCTCTTTGGCCAGGCCCCGGCCCGCCGTCCAGAGAACGCCCGCCGCCGTGAACACCACGGCAAAGGCGGGGAAGTCGTGGGCGGAATCCACCATCAGGCCCAAAAAGGTGAGGAAATAGGGAACGATGAGAGAGACCATATATACCCGGACCCCCTTTTCTTCAGCCGAACAGGCCGAAAAAGCCCTTCTTTTTGGGCGCGCCGGGCAGCGGGGCGCCGCTCTGCAGCGCCTCGACGTCCTTCATAAAGAGCGCGCAGCTCTGGGGCGCGGGGGCGGCGCCGGCGGGATACTCTCCGGCCAGGTCCGGCAGCTGGCCCGCCTTCAGCTGGGCCTCCATGGCCTTGCCGTAGCGCCGGAGGTACTGCTGGTATTGCTGGCGGTAGTCGGCAAAATCGTTGGGGTACTCCGCTTTCTGCTCGGCGGTGAGGGTGCCGTTCAGCTCGGCGGCCCTGTCCAGATGCCACTTGGCGGCGGCCAGCATTTTGCCGGATTTGGAAAAATCCACCGCGTCAAGGCACAGCGCGGCCCGGAAGTACTCCGCCATGGCCTTGTAGCCCGCGGCCTCCATCAGGGCGCAGCCCCGCACGGCCGCCGCCAGCCACACCCCCTGGCCGGCCCTGTCGTCCCGGCCCGCCTCGAAGGCCCTGGCCACAGAGGCATAGGTGGAAAAGGCGTTGCCGCTGACTCGGAAGCTCCTGGTCTCGCCGCCCAGCGCCAGGGCGTACATCATGTCGAAGGCGCGGCCATAGCCCTGCCAGTCGGCATCGTTCATCATGCCCGGGTGGGCCGCGCCGATGGCCTCGCCCAGCAGGATGACCTTGGTGTAGAGGGTCATGGCCTGGCCGTTGGCTCGCCCGAAGGAGCGGGCGTTGAGGGTGCCGGCGGCGTCGCCCCGCAGCCTGTCGGCCTGGATCTTGCAGACGTTGGCCAGCAGGGTGCCGGCCTCGATGTTGCCCAGCTGGTACCCCTTTTCCAGCGCCGGGGCGGCCTGGGCATAATCGCCCAGCAGCATATAGGCGCTGCCAAGCCGGTTCCAGGCAAGGGCGTCCTCCGGCTCGATGCGCAGGTAGCGCTGGGCGCTGCGGGCGGCGGCGTTGTAGTCCTCCCGCACGTTCTCGCCCATGAAGTAAAAATAGGCCATGGCCAGCCCCGCCGCGTCGGCGTCCTCTTTTTCCAGCGTCTTCGTCAGTCGGAAGGCCTCTTCGCTTTTGCCCGCGTCGATGAGCTTTTCAATGGCCTGCACCATCTCCCGGCGCTGTTCCGGGGGCATTTTTTCCTTTTTGCCAAACAGCATGGTATCTCTCCTCCTGTTGTTTTCCAAAGCGCAAAGCGTTTTGCTTTTTAAATAATTCGCCCGCGCGGTGCAAAAGGGGACAAAAAAGCCGCCCTCCGCGCAAAAATGCGCGGAGGGCGGCAGCCGATGCGGCTCAGGGCAGATGCACGGTCAGTTCCACCGGCCAGGCCCACTTCCAGGTGATGCGGCCCTGCATGCCGGGCGCGAGGTGGCAGCCCTGTTTCACGGCGTCGGGGGAGACCTGCAGCCCCAGCCCCGCCCAGGCCCCGCTTTCGTCCGGCAGGGTGACGCAGCTGGACCACGGGCCGTTCGCGGTGGGTTCGGGCAGGCCGTCGGTCCCGGCCTCCAGCCAGACGCCCGCCAGGGCCAGGTCCTCCCGCCGGGGGGCCGCGTCAAAGGTGATGTAGAAAGCCTCCGCCCCCGGCTCCGGCTCAGCGGCGGCCAGGCGGCCCGGCTGGCGGCTCACATGGGCGGTGAGGCTGCCGCCGGGCGCTTCCAGCACAAGGCCGTCCCCCTCGGGCAGGGGCAGGACGAACGTTTCGGGCAGCGGCGCGCTCAAAAGCAGATAGGGCAGCGAGAGGGTGTACTCCCCGGCGGGCAGGCTGCCGAACTCCCAGCGGGAATAGAGGGAGGTGCCGTAGGGGTTGAAGCCCGCCGGCGTGCCCTCGTGCACCGAGCCGTCCGCCCCGGTGAGGGTGACCGCGCCGGGGGCCGGGTCCATAAAGGAGCTGAGGACCATCCAGGGCTCCACCGAGAAGGCCTCGCCGTTCAGGGGGTAAAGTTCCACCGCGCCCCCCTGCCCGCTTCGGGACGGGATGGCCAGCACCCCGCCCAGCTCGCCCAGGGCGTAGGCGTATTCCTCCGGCGAAGCCTCGCTGGCGGCGGCAAGGGTGAAGGGGATCTCCAGCCCGCCGCAGCAGAGCACGGCCTCCACCGGCCCCTTCCCCTCTTCCGGCGCGGGCAGGCCGGTGAACACCAGCTCCATCGCCAGGCAGTCTTTGGTGGAGCGGGCCGCGTCGGTGACGACCGTGCCATACATCTCCTCCTGTTCGCCCCAGCGCAGGGTCAGGTCTCCCACGAGGCTGGTCTGCCAGAGGACGGTGTACTCGCCGCCGTCGGGCAGGGTGACCACCCGGTCCGCCGCGTCGGGGCCCTTTTCCAGCCGCACGTCCAGCACAAGGCCCTCCTGCCACCAGAGGGCGTCCTCGATCCGCAGGGCCGCCATGCGGCCCTCCCCTTCGGCGGGGGCGGCCAGGGTGTGGAAGGGCGCGTCGGCCCGGGTGTTCACGCCGTAGCCGGGCAGCACCCCGAAGTAGCGCAGCAGCAGGTAGCCGCAGGCCGCCAGCAGGGCCGCCAGGGCCAGCACCAGGCCGGTGAGCAGCAGTTTGCGCAGCTTGGCAAGGCTGCGCTGCTGGCGCTTTTTCACCGTTTCATAGGGCTCGTCCAGCGCCCGGGCGATCTGGCGCACCGTGAGCCCCGCGGCCCGCATGCGCAGAAGGGCCGCCTCTTCCTTTGGCAGGCGGGCCAGGGCGTTTTCCACGTCCAGCCGTTCGTCCGGGTCGGGGGCCCCGGCGGCGGGCAGGGCCTCGGGCAGCGGGTCCGCCTGCCGCCGGAGCAACGCGCGGCGGCGGTCGGCGGCGCGGCGCGCCGCCAGGGTGCACAGCCAGTTTTTCAGCGAGCCTTTGGCGGCGTCGAACCGGGCGCGCTGGAAATAGAATTGCGCGAACACGTCGTTGACGCACTCCCGCACATCCTCCTCGTTGGAGAGGCGGCGGGCCGCCGCGGCGCGCACCGCCCCGCCGTACCGCTCCATCAGGGCGGCAAGGCCCGCTTCCGGGTCCTGTTCCAGCAATTCCAGCAGCCGTTCGTCCGCGCTCATCCCGTCGCCGCCCCCTTTTGTTCCGCTTATGAAAGAATTATAGCATATGCCGCCGCACCGGAACAGGCCGGGCGGGATTTTTTCGACCCCCTGCGGGCAGGAATTTATGCTATAATAAACAAAAGGATGGGAAAGGGGGCCATGGGCCATGCGGGCGGACACACCGGTGCAGTACCTCAAGGGCGTGGGCCCCAAGACCGCCGAGAAGTTCGCAAGGCTGGGGGTAGCCACGGTGGAGGACCTGCTGGGGCTTTATCCCCGGCGGTATGTGGACTATTCAAACCCCGCCCCGGTGGCCGCCGCCCCCTTCGACGCCGACACGGTGGTGAAGGCGGCGGTGTATTCCAAGCGGGGCGCGGTGCGCCTGCCCGGCGGGCGCACCATGGTGCAGGTGCTGGCGGGGGACGACAGCGCCGCGCTGACCCTGACCTGGTTCAACACCCACTTCGCGGCGGACAGCCTGCGGGTGGGGGAGGAATACTTTTTTGAGGGCCGGGTGCGGGGCACCCTGACGCGGCGGGAGATGGCGAACCCCACGGTGCGCACCCCCGCCCAGGTGGAAAAAACGCCGCTGGCGGCGGTGTATCCCCAGACGGAGGGCCTTGGCAGCGGGCAGATCGCCCGCTGCGTGGCCCGGGCGCTGGAGGAGGCCCAGCCGCTGGAGGAGTTCCTGCCGCCGGACTTTCTGACCCGCTTCAAGCTGCCGGGGCGCTGGCAGGCCGTGCGGGACATCCACCGCCCCGCTTCCATGGCCGCCGCCCAGGCGGCCCGGCGGCGGCTGGTGTTCGACGAGCTGTTCACCCTGCAATTGGGCCTGGGGCTTCTGCGCAGCCGGGGCGCGGCGAAGGCTGGCGCGGTGATGAAACCCGCCGACCTTGGCCCCTTCTGGTCGAGCCTGCCCTTTGCCCCCACCGGGGCCCAGCGGCGGGCGGCGGGGGAGATCTGCGGCGACATGGCAAAGGCCGCCCCCATGAACCGGCTTTTGCAGGGGGACGTGGGCAGCGGAAAGACGCTGGTGGCGGCGGCGGCGGTGTTCACCGCTTACAAAAACGGCTGGCAGAGCGCCCTGATGGCCCCCACCGAGATCCTGGCCGCCCAGCACGCCGAGACCTTCCACCGGCTGCTTTCCCCCTTCGGGGTGCGGGTGGCGCTCGTCACCGGCGGCATGAAGGCGGCGGCGCGCCGCGCCGCGCTGGCGGCCATCGCGGCGGGGGAGGCCGGCCTTGTGGTGGGCACCCACGCGGTCATCGGCGAGGGGGTGCAGTTCAAGGCGCTGGGCCTTGCGGTGGTGGACGAACAGCACCGCTTCGGCGTGCGCCAGCGGGGCCTGCTGGCGGGCAAGGCCGCCCAGCCCCATGTGCTGGTGATGAGCGCCACCCCCATCCCCCGCACGCTGGCGCTGCTTGTTTACGGCGACCTGGACATCTCGGTGCTGGACGAACTGCCCCCCGGGCGCAAGGCCGTGAAGACCTACGCCGTGGGCGGCGAAAAGCGCAGGGCCATGTACGGCTTTCTGGAAAAGCAGATCGCCGCCGGGCGGCAGGTGTACATCGTCTGCCCGCTGGTGGAGGAGAGCGGCGCGGAAAGCGCCGGGGACCTGGCGGCGGTGACCACCTATTACACCGAGGTGGCCAAGGCCCTGCTGCCGGGTCGGCGGGTGGGGCTGATGCACGGGCGGCTGAAGGCGAAGGAGAAGGCCGCCGTGATGGAGGACTTCAAGGCCGGCAGGCTGGACGCCCTTGTCTCCACCACCGTCATCGAGGTGGGGGTGGACGTGCCCAATGCCACCGTGATGGTAATTGAAAACGCCGAGCGCTACGGCCTGTCGGCCCTGCACCAGCTGCGGGGCCGGGTGGGCCGGGGGGCGGCGGAAAGCTTCTGCATCCTGGTGAGCGACCACGGCGGCGAGGCCGTGCGGGACCGGCTGCGTTTCCTCTGCTCCACCCAGGACGGCTTCGCCATTGCGAAATACGACCTGGAGCACCGGGGCCCCGGCGACTTTTTCGGGGACCGGCAGCACGGCCTGCCCACCCTGCGGCTGGCCAGCCTCACCACCGACACCCGCACCCTGGCGGCGGCCCACGCCAGCGCCGCCGGGCTGCTGAAGGCGGACCCCGCCCTCACCGCCCCGGAACACCGGGCGCTGGCGGGGCAGGTGCGGCGCCTCTTCGGGCGCACCACCTTCAACTGAACCTGCGTGTTTTCCGCAAAAGGCCCGGACGGGGTTTTCCCCCGTCCGGGCCTTTCGTTATGATGAGGCGGCAAAGGCGGCCTTCCCGTTTTTTCGCTCAGCCCACGGCCAGCGCCCGGCTGCCCATGGCGGTGTAGATGCGCTCGAAGGCGTCTTTGTCCACCCGGGTGCTGCCGGAAAGCGGGTCCGCCAGCAGGCAGTCGCCTCCTTCCACCCCGGCCAGCACCAGACAGTGGAGGTTGCCGTAAGGGACGTACCGCTCGCCCGAAGGCAGCGTCCAGGTAAAGTTTTCGTTCCTGCGGGGGTCTTCATAGTCCTGGGTGAACCACACCGCCACCGGCTGGCCCTTGGCCAGCCGCTTTTCCAGCTCGGCAAACCCTGCGCCGGTGAGGTCCTCCGCCCGCAGGGGGCTGCCGGTGGCTTCAAGATAGCGGTTCGCGCCCTCCACCACCGGGCCGGCGAAGCAGTACCAGCCGCCGGAGGCGCTGGTGGGATCGCCCGCGTAGGCCTCATTGGGGTCGGGGCCCAGGCGGTCCGGCCCGGAACAGGTGAATTCCTGGCGGGGGATCCACTCCATGGCCAGCTCCACTGCGTCCGCCTCCACCCCGGCGTAGCGCAGCAGGGCGGCCAGGCTGGCCGCCTCGCAGCCGTTGGGCAAAGCGGGGTTTTGCAGCACCGGCTCCACCTTCAGCACGCCGGCGTCCTCGGGCGCGTCCACGCCCCAGCCGGCGGCGATGGAAAAGAGGGCCTCGGCCCGGTGCACGCCCGCCGCCAGCGCGCCTTTTGCCTCGCTCAGCACCCGCAGCAGTGCCCAGCCGCAGAGGGCCAGCACCGCCAGCCGCAGCAGCACGCCGGCAAGGCGGCGCTTGCGCCGGCGGCGGCGAGGCGCGGGCGCGGGGGCCCGGTAGACCTGACGCTGGCGCTCCGGGGGGCGGCGGATGGGCGCGGCCTCCTCCACCGGGCTCCAGGCGGGCAGGGGAATGGCCTGTTCCCACTCCCCGGCAGGCCGCAGTGCGGCGGCGGTGCGGATGACGCGCGTGCTCATAAAATGACCCCCTCTGATGCGATAGTCTCCCGCGGCGGTCATCCGCCGCAAGACAAGTATCGCGCCAAAGGGGGCGCAAAGTCTGCAAAAAGAGGTATCGAAACTGTAAACATCTCGCAGAAAAACTGCAAAAAATGCAGGGGGGCGGCCCCTCACTGCTGCAAAGCGTAGCCGGAAAAGCAGTCCAGCACCGGGTCGTAGTAGACCGCCAGGTTGCCGCCGTACCAGCCGAAAAGCACCATCACCTGCTTTTCCAGCGGCACGATCTGCACGTCCAGGGAGACGTCGGCCAGCACCCGGGCCAGCTCCGCTTCGCCGGGCATGGGGTCGGCATAAAGGGGCTGGTGGTTGTAAAGGCAGCCCCAGCTTTCCCCCGGCTCCTGCCAGCCGCCGTCACTGTAGAGCACAAGGCTGTTGTACTGGGCCGAGCGCACCATGCCCTGCAAGCCGCCCAGCATGCCGGCCAGCTGGTCGCGGCCCATGCCCTGCCAATAGTTCTCCAGCGAACCCAGGGGGAAGGAGGCGTCCTCCAGCGCCCAGGGGAAAGGGGTGAGCATGCTGTTCAGCCGGTGATAGAGCTGGACGCGCTGGTCGTCGTTGGAGAGGTTGAACAGATAGAGCAGCTCCTCCCGGCAGCGCTGCACCGCCGTCTCCTGCCAGTCGCCGGGCAGGTCCTGGTAGCCGTCGGCGGCATAGACAAGGCAGCTCACCGCAAACCCGCTGGAGCGGTAGCCGGCGGCGAACTCCGCCGTCAGCTCCTGCTGCACGGCATTGGGGGTGGAAAGGCCGGCGATCTGGGGCGGGGTGTCGGTGAAGCGGATGGCGCGCACATAGAGGCAGTCGCCATCCTCCGGCAGGGCCATGTAGACCCGGCCGCTGCTGGCGTTCGCCCCCTGGCCCATGCCCCAGTCGAAAAGGTTCAGCCAGGGGGCGGCCAGCTCGCCCGAGGCCTCCTGCCAGAAGTAAGCGCCGTTTTCCGTGTTTTTCGCCTCCTCCCAAAGCTGCCAGGGCCAGAACTGCACGTCGGCGCTCTCGGCGCCCAGGGCGCTGTAGACCGGAAGGGCGGGGCGGCTGCCCACCTGGCGGCCGGGGGTGGAAAGGCCCGCCGCCCCCACCAGGGCCATGCCCGCCGCCAGCACCCCCGCGCAGCAGCCCACAAAGGCCAGGGTGGCGCGCCGGGGCGCAGAGCGCTTTTCCATGGGTTCGGGGCCTCCTTTCCTGTGGTTTGCCCGGCGGGCGGAAAACGCCGCCGGAGGGCGCGGCCTCCTTTTTGCAAGCGCGGTCACTGGACGGCAAAGCCGGACCAGGCTTCCAGCACCGGGTCGTAGTAAAAGCCGAGGGTGGCGCCGGAGGAGAAAAGCACCAGCACGCTGTCCGACAGGGTGACCACCTGCAGCTCCATACCGTATTCGGCGTATTGCTGCTGGAGGCGCTGCTCCAGCTTGCGGGTGTCCTCCTCGCTGAGGGCGCCGGCGGCCAGCGCCGCCGGGTCGGGGGAGTTCTCCACCGGCCAGAGGGCGGTGTCCGGCCCGAGGCCCGCCGGCCATTGCAGAACGAATTCGTCGAGGCCCGCCAGCGCCGCCAACGGCCCGCCGAGCTGGCCCAGCATCCTTTCCAGGGGCATCTGCGCGGCGCTTTGCAGCCTGCGCGCCGCGTCGCCGTCCAGGCTGCTGCCGGCTGCATCAAGGGCAGGCGAGGCCGCGGGCGCGCCTGCCTCGTCCTGCAAGGAGGAAGCCGCATCCGCCGGGAGCGGAGTTGCTTCCATGATCTCGGAGGCGGCGGCGTCCAGCAGCCAGCCCGCCGCGCCGCACTGGAAATACAGGTCCAGCAGCACCTGGCGGTAGGCCGCCTCCAGCTGGGCCTCGGTGGGGGCCTGGTCCGCCGGTTTCACCGCAAAGCTCACCGCCACGCCGAAGGTCAGGGCGGGGTCGCTGCCGCTGCCGTAGCCCATGTTCAGGACAAGGTTTTCGGCTTCGCCGCCGCCGGGCGGCGTCCAGCGCACCGGCAGGTCGCGCAGATACTGGCAGCCAGAGCGGGCGCCGGCATAGGATTCCACCGCCACGGAGGAGGTCTCCATCTCCACCCCGCCGCCCAGCAGCGCGTTGATGAGCGTCGTCAGCATCTCGGCTGTGTAGGCGTCGCCCTCCATCGGGAACAAAGCGGGCGTCTGCCCGGCCTGCTCGGCGTAGAAAGTCCAGGGCCAGAAGCTCACGTCGTCGGTGCGCTGGCCCACCGCGCTGTAAACCGGCAGGGCCGGCTGCTCCTGCACCTGCCGCCGGGGGGCCAGCACCGCCCCTTCCAGAAGGAAGGTGGCCGCGGCGCCCGCCAGCAGGATGGCTCCGCCGGCGGCCAGCACCCGCTGCTGCACCCGGCGCGCCCTGTCTTTCTGACGGGGGGCGCGGGCGGGGGCCGCCGTGCCCGCCGGGGGCCGGCGGATGCGCCGCCCGCTCATGCTTCGGCCTCCCGCCCCGGCGCGGGCGGGGCGGCCAGCGGAAAGCGCAGGGTGATGAGGGTGCCCTTGCCCACCCGGCTGTCGATGGCGAAGGCCCCCTTGTGGATGCGGCAGATCTCCTCGCACAGGGCCAGGCCCAGCCCCGCGCCGCCGGCCTTGCGGCTGCGGGACTTGTCCACCATGTAAAAGGGCTGGCGCACCTTTTCCAGCTCCTTTTCGGGGATGCCCTGGCCGTAGTCCCGGATCATGATCTCCGCCTGGCCGCCCTGGCGGTGGGCCAGCATCTGGATGCGGCTGCCCTCGGGGCTGGCCTTGCGGCCGTTGTCGATGAAGTTGTAAAGCAGCGATTTGAACAGTTCCCGGTCCATCATCAGGAACATCCCCTCCTCGCACACCTGCTGCAAAGTGAGGCCGGAGCTGGCCAGCACCGGCTCCATGGCGGCGGCCACCTCCTTCATCACGTCCGCCAGAGGCTCGGGGGTGAACACCAGGTTCTGGCTGCCCACGTTCAAAAGCTCCATCAGCTTGCCGGAGAGCGAGCGCATGCGCTTTGTCTCCTCCACGATGATGCCGGCGTACTCCATGCGCTTTTTGTCCGGCACGTCCTTTTGCAGATACAAAAGGTCGGCAAAGCCCAGGATGCTGGTCAGCGGCGTTTTCATCTCGTGGGCCATGTTGGCGATAAAGGCGCTGCGGTCCTCGGCGGCCTGCTCCAGCTGGGTGACCCGGCTTTCCACCGCCTCGGCCATGCGGTTCATGTCCTGGGCAAGGTCCGCCAGCTCGTCGGAGCCGGAAAGGCGGATGCGCTCGGAATAGTTTCCCGCGGCGATGCGCCTCGACGCCCGGCTGAGCACGTTCAGCGGGCGCAAAAGGCCCTGCACCACCACCAGCAGCGCGCCGGCGGCGGCAAGGCTGCCGGCGGCGCTGAGGGCCAGGGCGGTGGCCGCCTGCCGGCGCAGGATGCCCTCCACCTCCGACACGTCAAAGATGCACAGAAGGCGGTAGTCCGTCTGTTCCAGCGAGAGGGGGGCGTTCAGCGCAAGATGCAGCCGCCCTTCCCGGCGGAAGGTGCGGGAGTAGGTGAGGGCGGGGTCGGCGTATTCGTCGCCCTGCAAAGCGGCGGCGTCCATCAGCCCGTCGTAGCTGGCGCCGGCGACGGTGCTCCACTCGCCGGCGCCGCGGCGCAAAAGGCGGCTGGCAACGAGATACCCGTCCGCCTCCTGCCTTGCCAGCACCGCGGCGGCGGCATCGTCCGCTTCTTCCGCCGAAAGGCGCACCTTGCCGCTTTGCAGCCGCTGGCTGACCACGCCGGTCTTGACGAGGCTGGCCAGCGACTGCTGCTGGACCAGGGCGCGCTGGTTTTCCCGCTCCCACAGCGAGCTGCGGCTCGAAAGCAGGAAAAGCAGGCTCAAAAGGCTGGTGACCGCGACGGTCAGCGCCAGGGTGGACAGAAAAATTTTCTGCCAGAGTTTCATCTGTCAGCTCTCCAATCGGTAGCCCACCCGGGGAAGGGTGACCAGTTTTTCCGAAAGATGCAGCTTCTGGCGCAGCCGCTGCACGTGGATGTCCACCGTGCGGCTCTCGCCCTCGAACTCATAGCCCCACACCAGGGCCAGCAGCTTTGCCCGGCTGAGGGCCAGGTCCCGGTTCTGCAAGAACACCCGCAGCAGCTCGAACTCCTTGGGCGAAAGGGCCACCGGCTCGCCCTTCAGGGTGACGGTGTGGCTGCCCAGGTCCTGGCGGATGTCGCCGTATTCCAGCACCTCCCGGCCCTTGCCCCGGCGGCGCAGGGCCACCTCCACCCGCGCCAGCAGCTCCAGCGCCTCGAAGGGCTTGGCGATGTAGTCCTCGGCCCCCAGATGCAGCCCCCGCACCTTGTCCGCCACCTGCTGCATGGCGGACAGAAAGATCACCGGCGTGCCCTGGCTGGCCACCCGCTCCATCACGGCGAAGCCGTCCAGGCCCGGCAGCATCACGTCCAGCAGCACCAGATCGAAGCCGCCCGCAAAGATGCGCTCCACCGCCTTTTCTCCGTCGGAACAGATCTCGCTGGTGTAGCCCCCCAGCGACAGGGTGGCCTCGATCATCTGGGCGATATGCGCCTCGTCCTCCACGATCAGGATGTGTGCCATAGGTGTGATTCCTCCTTATTTCTGCAAACGGGCCCCGGGCCCCCTAACAGTATGCCACACCTGCGCCCAAGGTGTCGGCAACAAGTTGTAT
Source organism: Candidatus Allofournierella excrementigallinarum (assembly GCF_944388085.1). Lineage (NCBI taxonomy): Bacteria > Bacillati > Bacillota > Clostridia > Eubacteriales > Oscillospiraceae > Allofournierella > Candidatus Allofournierella excrementigallinarum. Next base: position 30,600 of record NZ_CALXHK010000004.1, read on the forward strand.
CGAAACTGTAAATACCAACAAAAAACGGGCCGTTTTTTTCAAAAAGCGGCCCGTTGGTCCTCTTATTCGTGCCCGCCCACCCAGCGCTCGCCGGTCTCCCACACGGGGGAGGCGGCGGCAAGGCTTGCCGGCACGTTCAGGATGCGCTGGTTGCGGCTGCCCCGAAAGCGCAGCTCCAGGCTGCACTGGCTTTGCAGGAAGGGGCCGTCGATGAGGGTGTCCAGCTGGCGCAGCAGGGCTTTCTGGGCCTCGGTGCCCGCCAGCAGCTGCTCGAAGGTGTAGCCGGTGTAGGCGGCCACCTCAAAGCCCGCGGCGCGGCAAAGGCGCACGAATTCCAGCATTTCCTCCCCCGCCTGGGCGAAGGGCTCGCCGCCGGAGAGGGTGACGCCTTTGCACAGGGGGCTTTTTTTCGCCAGCGCCGCCAGCTCCCCGGGGGTGCATTCCCGCCCGCCCTCAAAGGCCCAGGTCTCGGGGTTGTGGCACCCCGGGCAGTGGTGGGGGCATCCCTGGAAGAACACGGTGAACCGCAGCCCCGGGCCGTCTACGATGCTGTCGGCCACACAGCCTGCGACCCTCAGCATTACAGGTGCTTCACCCGGTCGCGCTCTTCGGCCTTTTTGGCGTCGTTCCACTTGTCCATGGTGCCCACCAGATAGCCGGTGATGCGGCGGATGCGCTCGAAGGGGACGTCCTTGCCCACGACGGATTGTTTCTGCATTGCAGCCATGATGTTTCCTCCTTGGACCTTTCCCGGTCTTTTGAAAATCGTTATCGTTATTATATCACGTTCAGCGCCCGCCGCATGTTGCGCCGGCAACACCGGGCGTTCGCCCCGCGTTTTCAAAGGGGGTTCATTCGCACCCGCAGAAGGCGGGCACGCTGGGGTATTTCTTGCGAAGCTCGGCCAGCTTTTCGGGGCTGAGGGCCTCGCCGCTGCGCCGGCCGCACCGGGGGCACACGTCGCCGATCACGCCCACATAGCCGCACACGGGGTCGCGGTCGACGGGGTGGTTGATGCTGCCGTAGCCAACGCCCGCGTCGTGCATGCAGCGCACCACGCTTTCAAAGGCCTCCAGGTTGTTTGCGGTGTCGCCGTCCAGCTCCACATAGCTGATGTGGCCGGCGTTGGTGAGGGCGTGGTAGGGCGCTTCCTTCTGGATCTTGTCGTAGGCGGAGATGGCAAACCACACGGGGATGTGGAAGCTGTTGGTGTAGTACTCCCGGTCGGTGACGCCGGGGATGGAGCCGAAGCGCTTTCTGTCCATGCGGGTAAAGCGGCCGGAAAGGCCCTCCGCCGGGGTGGCCAGCAGGGTGAAGTTCATCTTCATCTCGGCGCTCTTTCTGTCGCAGAAGTCGCGCATGTGCTTCACGATCTCCAGGCCCTTCTTCTGCATCTCCTCGCTCTCGCCGTGGTGGTGGCCGTAGAGGGCGGTGAGGGTCTCGGCCAGGCCGATGAAGCCGATGGAGAGGGTGCCGTGCTTCAGCACCTCCCGCACCTCGTCGGCGGGGCCCAGGGCGTCGCTGTCCAGCCAGACGCCCTGGCCCATCAGGAAGGGGAAGTTGTAGACCCGCTTGGCCGCCTGGATCTCATAGCGGTCCAGCAGCTGCTTTGCCACCAGCTCCAGCATGGCGTCCAGCTTTTTGTAGAAAACCGCCTCGTCGTGGCCGGCCAGGATGGCCAGGCGGGGCAGGTTGATGGAGGTGAAGGACAGGTTGCCCCGGCTGTAGCTGATCTGGCGGTCGGGGTCGTAGACGTTGCCCATCACACGGGTGCGGCAGCCCATGGTGGCCACCTCGGTCTCGGGATGGCCGGGCCTGTAGTACTGGAGGTTGAAGGGCGCGTCCAGGAACACATAATTCGGGAACAGCCGCTTGGCGCTGACCTTCATGCTCAGCTTGAACAGGTCGTAGTTCGGGTCGCCCTCGTTGTAGTTGACGCCCTCCTTGACCTTGAAGATGTGGATGGGGAAGATGGGCGTTTCGCCGTGGCCCAGGCCCGCGTCCTCCGCCAGCAGGATGTTGCGGATGGCCATGCGGCCCTCGGGGGAGGTGTCGGTGCCGTAGTTGATGCTGCTGAAGGGCGTCTGGGCGCCGGCGCGGGAGTGCATGGTGTTCAGGTTGTGCACAAAGCCCTCCATGGCCTGGTAGGTGTCCCGGTCGGTCTGCCTGCAGGCGCGGCGGCGGGCGGTGGCCACGATGCGCTGCGCCTCCCCGGCGGAAAGGGCGCTGGTCTCTTCCAGAGCCTGGGCCACGATGGCGTCAAACTCGCCGGCCTTCACCTCGATGCGGGGGGGCATGCCCAGCTCGTCGGCGGCCCTGTTCACCGCCGTCTCGGCCAGGGCGCTCTCGTCCTCCGAATCCAGCAGGTCCTCCACGCCCTCGGCCAGCTTTTTGCGGTAGAGCTTGGCAAAGCTTTTGCGGATGCCCTCGGCCATGCCGTAGTCGAAGTTCGGGATGGACTGGCCGCCGTGCTGGTCGTTCTGGTTGGACTGGATGGCGATGGCCGCCAGCGCCGCGTAGCTGCCGATGCTGGCGGGCTCGCGCAGAAAGCCGTGGCCGGTGGAAAAGCCGCCGTGGAACAGGCGCAGGATGTCGATCTGGGTGCAGGTGGTGGTGAGGGAATAGAAGTCGAAATCGTGGATGTGGATGTCGCCCTCGGCGTGGGCCTTGGCCTGCTCGGGGGTGAGCAGGTAGGCCGCGTTGTAGGCCTTGGCGCCGGCGGTGCCGATCTGCAGCATGCTGCCCATGGCGGTGTTGCCGTCGATGTTGGCGTTGTCGCGTTTCATGTCGCTGATGCGGGCGTCCACGTTGGTGATCTCGTCGATGGTCTTCATCAGGCTGGTGTTCGCCTCGCGGATGCGGGTGCGGTTGGCCCGGTACAGGATGTACTTTTTGGCCGCCTCGTCGTGGCCGCACTCCATCAGGCCGGTCTCCACCGCGTCCTGGATCTGCTCGATCTGGGGGGATTCCTCGCCGCAGTCCACCTCCAGATGGCGGGTCACCTTGTTGGCCACGCGGGCCGCTTCCCGCGCGTCGCCCTCGCCGGCGGCCTCCAGGGCCTTGAGCACGGCGGCCGCGATCTTGCCCTCGTCGAACAAAACCACGCGGCCATCCCGCTTGATAACGCTTTTGATCATGATGCAAACTCCTCCTGACCCGGCTTGGCGCCTTGCTTCGCGCTTTGTCGGCCCCCCATGCGCGCCGTCTGGTCATTCTCTGTATTTTGGGGTGAAAACGCTACTTAAAACATTATGGCACCTACATATAGTGGCTGTCAATACGACCGGGCGCAAAATTAGCGCCAAGGTTTGAATGAATTTTTTGTGAGTTTTGCTTTTCGCGTTCAAAAGGAGGAAAAAACATGCTACAATGGATGGGCACGATAGGTTAGCATGCCCTGTTTTGAGGAAAAGAAAAGGAGCGGACGCCGCCGTGGAAAAAGCGGAACTGCGCCGCGCGGGCGGCGTGGACTATGCCCTCACCCGCAAGCGGGTGAAGAACCTGAACCTGCGCCTTGCACCGGACGGCAGCGTGCGGGTGAGCGCCCCCCGCGGGGTGAGCGCCGCGGCGGTGGACGCCTTTGTGGCCGCCCACGCCGGCTGGGTGCAAAAGGCCCTGGCCCGGCACAAGGCCGCCGAAGCCGCCCGGGCGGCCCTGGCCCCGCCGGAAAAGGACCAGTGCCTCGCCCTTTTTAAAGAGGTGAGCGACGGGGTGTACCCCCGGTTCGAGAAGGTGCTGGGGGGCCAAAAGCCGGTGATAAAGGTGCGGGACATGCGCACCCGCTGGGGCAGCTGCCACCCGGCCAGGCGGCAGATCACCCTGGCGGCGCGGCTGGCGCTGCAGCCCCCCGAGGCCATTGAGTATGTGGTGGTGCACGAGTACTGCCACTTTGTGCATCCGGACCACCAGGCCGGGTTCTGGGCGCTGGTGGCAAGCATCCTGCCGGACTACAAGGCCCGCCGGGCCCTTTTGCGAAGCCCGCGCTGAGCGCGCACCACCCACGGAAAGGAAGATCCCTTTGGACGCCAAATACAAACGCCTGGCGAACAACACCCTTTTGTTCGCCATCAGCAACTTTTCGGCAAAGCTGCTCAGCATCGTGCTGCAGCCCTACATCACCTTCGCCATGGGCCAGGTGGAAGAGGTGGGCATCACCAAGCTGGTGCAGAACATCGGCTCGCTGCTCATCCCGCTGGTGAGCATGGGCGTGAGCTACGCCATCATCCGCTTCGGCCTGGACGAAAAGGTGAAGAAGGGCGCGGTGTTCACCGACGGCCTGCTCACCATCCTCGCCGGCTTTGCCATCATGCTGTGCTGCTATCCCCTTCTGCGGTTCATCCCGCTGTTCGCGGACTACGCCCCCTTCCTTTATGTCCATGTGCTGGTGAGCTGCCTGCGCACCTGGTGCACCCAGTTCGTGCGCAGCCGCCAGCTGAACCGGCTGGTGGCGGTGGACGGCGTGTTGTGCAGCGCCACCAACCTGGGCTTCACCATCCTGTTCCTCTCCGGCTTCCACATGGGGGCCAGAGGCTATGTGCTGGCCATCATCTGCTCGGACGCTTTGAGCGCCCTGTTCGTCTTCTGCATCGCCGGGCTGGGGCGGTATCTGCGGCCCCGTTTCCACTCCACGGCCCTGTGGAAGCAGATGCTGGCCTACTCGCTGCCCATGGTGCCCGCCCAGATCAGCTTCTGGGTCATCAACGCCAGCGACCTGTTCTTCGTGCAGGCCATGTGCGACGGCTACAAAGGCAAGGCCGGCGAATACTGGACCGGCCTTTTGGGCGTGGGCTATTTTCTGCCCACCATCCTGTCGGTGCTGGGCACCATCTTCTATGAGGCGTGGCAGCTGTCCGCCGTGACCGAGCTGGAAGGCCGCCAGCGGTTCTTCAGCCGGGTGTTCGGCCTTTACCAGAGCCTGCTCTTCTGCTGCTGCGCGGGCATCATCCTTTTGTGCCGCCCGCTGATGTTCATCTTCAAATCGAACTTCTTCGACGCCTGGCAGTTCGTGCCCATGCTGGCCATCGGCACTTTGTTCAGCTGCCTGAACCAGTTCCTCAACAGCATCTACATGGTGGAAAAGCGCAGCACCCTCTCCCTTTACACCATGCTGGCGGGCGCGGTGGTCAACTGCCTGCTCAACTGGCTGTTCATCCCGGTGATGGGCCCCGTGGGCGTGACCCTGGCCAGTTTCCTCAGCTACTTCGTGGTCTTTATCCTGCGGGCGGTGAACACCCGGGGCCTGCTGGCCATCGACTTTGCGCCCCTGCGCCTTTCCCTCAACCTGGCCATGGTGCTGGCCGAGGCCGGGCTGATGATCTTCCAGACCCCCTACTGGCCGCTGTGGTGCGTCCTCATCACCGTGGGCGTGTGCGCCTTCAACTTCCAGGGCGTCGCCGGCATCATGATGCAGCTTCTGGGCCGCCGGCGCCGCGCTTGACAGGCGGGCGGACAAGGGGTATACTATAAGCAGTAATAATTCCTGTTTTGTAGAAAGGACGGCAGAACAATGGATATGACAGCGCTTTACAAACTCAGCTGCGGGCTGTATGTCATCACCACGGTGGACGGCGGCCGGGGCGTGGGCTGCGTGGTGAACACGGTGACCCAGGTGACCGCCGCGCCGGTGCAGGTGATGGTGGCCGTCAACAAGGAGAATTTCACCGCCGGGGCGGTGCAGCGCGCCGGGCGGTTCGCCGTGTCGGTGCTGGCCGAAAGCGCCCCCATGGAGCTGATCGGGCGGTTCGGCTTCCGCTCCAGCCGGGACGAGGACAAGTTCGAGGGTCTCAAAGCGGTGGAGTTCAAGGCGCTGCCCTGCCCGGCGGAGCATGTGAACGCGGCGCTGGTGTGCCGGGTGAAGGAGACGGTGGACGCGGGCAGCCATCTTTTGTTCATCGCCGAGGTGGAGGACGCCGAGACCCTCTCCCAAGAGCCCTCCATGACCTACGCCTACTACCACCAGGTGAAGAAGGGCCTGACCCCGCCCAAGGCCAGCAGCTACCAGGCCGCCGCGCCGGCCCCCGCCGCCGGCCGCTGGCAGTGCTCGGTGTGCGGCTATGTCTACGAGGGCGAGGAGCTGCCCGCCGGCTTTGCCTGCCCGGTGTGCGGGCAGGGCGCCGGGGCGTTCAAAAAACTGTGACGGTGCAAAAAGGCTGGGCCCCGCGCTTGCAGGGCCCAGCCTTTTTTCTTTTCAGCGGCGCAGCTTTTCCTCCAGCTCCGCCTTCAGGGCCTCCAGCACCTCCCGGTGGCGCAGGTTGCGCATGCCGGGGAAGGCGCGCAGAAGCCGCCGCGCGCCGAAGAGCCGCCGGTCGGTGATCGCCGCCCGCAAAAGGTCCCGCCGCGCTTCCAGGTCGGCGATGCGGCCGGGCAGGGCCTGCCGGCCCTCGGCCAGCTTTTCGTCGGCGGCCAGGGCCGCGTCGCCCAGCTCCCTGCTCACCGCGTCGCTGCCCCGGCGCAGGGCCGCGCCCAGCTTTTCCAGCTCCCGCAGATCCCGTTCGAGGCCCGCCAGCGTGACCAGCGTGGCCGCCAGGTCCGCTGCCAGCAGCGCGCCGAAGACCCCCAGCAGCGCCCAGCCCGCCGCGTGGGGCAGGCGGTCCACCAGCCGGGCGATGGGCGGGTGCAGCAGCCGCACCGCCGCCATGCCGGCGAGGCCCCAGGCAAGGCTGAATTTCAGGCAGATGTAGCCCCCGACGTTGAAGGGCTGGTCGGAATAGTCCCACCAGCTGGTGTGGAAGGCCTTTTTCAGCACAAAGCCGGTGGCCAGCTCCAGCGCGCTGGTGAGCACCATGGAACCGAGGAAGAGCAGCAGGGCGCTGCCCTTCAGCGGTTCCAGCGCCAGCAGCACGATGCACATCCCTGTGCCGTAGATGGGGCAGACCGGCCCGTTCAGAAAGCCCCGGTTGACCCACCGGCCGGAGTTGACGGTGCAGAACACCACCTCCAGGCACCAGCCCAGGAAGGCGTAGATGAAAAAGTACCACAACAGCTGGTACGGTGTAAACGGCATGGGACACACGCTCCTTTCCATGCCTGCCATTATAGCACAGGCGCAGCCATTGTGGTATACTGGATGTGGCAAAGGGGGCGGAAGAGATGGCCGAGCGATGGGTGCTGCACTGCGACTGCAACAGTTTTTACGCCAGCGTGGAGCTGCTCACCCGCCCGGAACTGCGCCGCAAACCGGTGGCGGTGTGCGGCGACCCGGCCAGCCGCCACGGCATCATCCTGGCGAAAAACGAGCCCGCCAAGGCCATGGGGGTCAAGACCGCCGAGGCCATCTGGCAGGCAAAGCGCAAGTGCCCGGACCTTGTGCTGCTGGAGCCTCACCGGGAGCGGTATGTCCATTATTACAAGGTCATCAACGAGATCTACTGCCGCTTCACCGACCGGGTGGAGCCCTTCAGCATCGACGAAAGCTGGCTGGACGTGACCGGCTCCTGGCAGCTGTTCGCCCAAAGCCCCAAGGCGCTGGCGGACCGGCTGCGGGCCGAGGTGCGCGAGGCCACCGGCCTGACCATCTCGGTGGGGGCCAGCTTCAACAAGGTGTTCGCAAAGCTGGGCAGCGACTACAAAAAGCCGGACGCCACCACCCTGATCACCCGGGAAAACTTCAAAGACGTCCTCTGGCCGCTGCCGGCCCGGGACATGCTTTTCGTGGGGCGCAGCGCCGCCGAAAAGCTGGCGGGCATGGGCATTTCCACCATCGGGGACCTGGCGGCGGCGGACGAAAAGGCGCTGGCGGCGGCCCTGGGCAAGCTGGGGCGCACATTGAGCCGCTATGCCCGGGGCCTGGACGACGCGCCGGTGCGCCTGTGGGGCGAAAAGGAGCCGGTGAAGAGCGTGGGCAGCGGGCGCACTTTCCCCCGCGACCTTGCCAGCGCCGCCGAGGTGCGCTCGGCGCTGTGGGCCCTCTCGGACGAGGTGGCCGCCCGCCTGCGCCGCCACGGCCTGTGGGCGGGGGCGGTGCAGCTGACGGTGCGCGACGCCTCCCTCAAAACCATCACCCGGCAGACGCGGCTGCCCATGAGCACCCACCTGGGCCGGGACCTGGCGGAGGCCGCCTGGCGGCTGATGCAGGCCAACTGGCGGGAGGGCCAGCCGGTGCGGATGCTCACGGTGACGGCCCAGGCCATCACCGAGGAGCCGGCGGCGGTGCAGCAGAGCTTTTTGGAGGACGCGCCCCGCCCCGACCCGAGGCGGGAGAAGCTGGAACAGAGCCTGGACGCCATCCGGGGCAGATACGGCAAGGGGGCCATCGGCGCGGGCAGCATCCTGCGCCGGGACCTGGGGCTGGGCCGCCTTTCCATGGAGGAAAAGGGCGGCGAAGACGAGGACGACGAGCGGGCGAAAGGCCCGCTGTGACGGAGCGGGAAAGGAACGAGAAAGTATGATCGAAGCGGTTTTGTTTGACATGGACGGCCTGATGTTCGACACCGAGCGGCTGTGGACCGAGGCCTGGATCGCCACCGCCGAGGCCGAGGGCCTGCCGGTGAACCTGGACGTGGTGGTGGCCATGCGGGGCTGCAACCGGGCGGGCTGCAAGCAGGTGTGCCTGGAACGGCTGGGCCCGGACTTTGACTTTGACGACTACCAGGCCAAGGCCCGGGTGGTGATGGACCGGCTGGTGGACGAGCACGACCTGCCCAAGAAGCCCGGCCTTGTGGAGCTTTTGAAAGAGCTGGAGCGCCGGGGCCTGCCGGCGGTGGTGTGCACCAGCACCCGCCGGGTCATCACCGAGGGCTATCTCAAGCGGGCGGGCGTCGAGCGCTTTTTCCGGGGCCTTGTGTGCGGCGACGACGTGCAGCACGGCAAGCCCGACCCGGAGGTGTTCCTGAAGGGCGCGGCGCTGGCGGGCAGGGCCCCGGAGCGCTGCATGGTGCTGGAGGACAGCCCCAACGGCATCCGCGCCGGCGCGGCGGCGGGCTGCAAGGCGGTGATGGTTCCCGACCTGATGGAGCCCACCGGCGAGCTGCGGGCGCTGGCGGCGGCCATCCTGCCCGACCTTTCCGCGGTCATCCCTCTGCTGGACACCCTGTAAAAACGCGCGCCGCAAAGGGCGGCGCGCAAGAATTTTTTTGCGCCGCTTATGCGCCCACGGAAAAGGCCGCCGGCTTTTTTGAAAGCCCCCGTTTACCTGTGGACGTACATCCTTGTCATGCCGGCTTCGCCGTCGCCCTGGACCATGCACAGGAATTCCCATCCATACTTTTCGTAAAAGCCGGTATGGTCGGTGATAAGATAGAGCGGCGATATGCCCTTTGCCCGCATGTCTTCCACGGCCAGATGCAGCAGGTTCCCGGCGATCCCCCGGCCGCGGTGCCCCTCCTCTGTGAAAACGGCGCACACGTTCGGCGCAAGGTCCTTTCGGTCGTGGAAATCGTTTTCGATCACGCCCAGCCCGCCGACGATCCGGCCGCCCCGCAGGCAGAGATACCAGCCATATTCCGTTTCGCCGCGCAAATAAGCGTCCATGCATTCCAGATAGGCTTTTGCCGGCACGCCCCACTTGCTGTGGAACCACTGCGCCGCCCGCTCTTTTATTTCGCTTTTTTCTCTCAATGAAACATATTGATATTCCGCCACGGTCCCGTCCCTCCTGCGTCAAACCCCGGCCGGCCCCATCCCGCCGCCGCGCAAAACGCCGCAAAAACGCGAAAAGGGCCCGCCGGCAAAACCGGGCCGCCCGGGCATTTTGCCCGGGCGGCCCCGCTTTGCCCGTTACTTCGATCTTTCTTTGGCCTGGCCTGCAAAAAACTCCCGCACAAGGCGCGCCACCGTGCCGCTGAGCAGCAGCAGCGCGATGAGGTTGGGGATGGCCATCAGGCCGTTGAAGGTGTCCGCGATGCTCCACAAAAGGCCCAGGTCCACGGTTGCGCCCAGGATGGCCACGAAGGAGTAGACCACCAGGAAGGGCCGGATGACCTTTTCGGTGCGGCACAGGTAGGAGATGCAGGTGGAACCGTAGAGCCCCCAGCCGATGATGGTGGAGAAGGCAAAGCAGCACAGCGCCACCATGGTGAACAGCGACACCCAGCTGCCGTAGGCGGCGGTGAAGCCGGAGATGGTGAGCTCGGCGCCGGCCTCGGCGCCGTAGGGCACCGGCGTGCCGCTGCACAGGATGACCAGGGCGGTGAGGGTGCAGATGACGATGGTGTCGGCAAAGACCTCGAAGATGCCGAACATGCCCTGCTTCACCGGCTTTTTGGTGTCGGCGCAGGCGTGGGCGATGCTGCCGGTGCCAAGGCCCGCCTCGTTGGAGAAGATGCCCCGGGACACGCCCTTTTTCAGGCTCAGGAACACGCTGCCCACCACGCCGCCGGTGAAGGCCCGGGGCTGGAAGGCGCCGCCCACGATGGCCGCCAGCACGCCGGGCAGCCGTTGGAAGTTCAGCGCCACCACGCCCAGCGCCAGCGCCACATACAGCAGCGCCATGAAGGGCACCAGCTTTTCGGCCACGCTGCCGATGCGCTTGATGCCGCCCAGCAGCACCAGGGCCACCAGCATGGCCACAAAGACGCCCACGATGAGGTTGAGCATGGGCAGCGCGCCCTCGCCCGCCAGGCCGTACTGCAAAAGGGCCGCGTCGATGGAGGTGACGATGGTGTTCACCTGGGTGGCGTTGCCGGTGCCGAACACCGTGAGCACGCCGAACAGGGAATAGAGCGCCGCCAGCCACTGCCAGCGCTTGCCCAGGCCGTTTTTGATGTAGTACATGGGGCCGCCGGTCCAGTTTCCCCCGGCGCTGCGCTCGCGGAAGTGAAGCGCCAGGGTGACCTCGGAGAACTTGGTGCACATGCCCAGCAGCGCCGAGCACCACATCCAGAACACCGCCCCCGGCCCGCCGATGGCGATGGCCCCCGCCACCCCCGCGATGTTGCCGGTGCCCACGGTGGCGGCCAGCGCCGTGCACACGGCCTGGAAGGGGGTCATGGCCCCGTCCGCCGCGTCCCGCTTGCGGAACATCCGCCCCAGGGTGGTGCGGATGGCATAGGGAAATTTGCGGATCTGCAAAAAGCGGGTGCGCACGCTGAGCAGCAGCCCCACGCCCAGGATGCACACCATCGCCGGCACGCCCCAGATAAAGTCGTTGACCGCCCCGTTGACGGCCCGTATCAGTTCTACCATAGTTCCTTGCTGCCCCTTATCCTGTATCGTTCAAATCGGGCCCGCCGCGCCGGGCCCTCTGCCGCCTTTAGCCCCCGCCGTGCGCGGCGCGCCAGGCGGCGCTCTCCGCCTTTTCGATGGCGGTGCGCTTTGCGATGGCCTCGGCCAGCGCCTGCCGCTCGTTTTCCAGCGGCAGCTTGCGGGCGATGAGGGCCTTGGTCTTGACGCCCTGCTGGGTGAACATGGCCTCGTGCTCGGTGCGGATGTTCCAGGCCGGCTCGCCGGCGTGCAGGTCCCGCGTCTGCCAGGCGATCTCGAAGCCCGCCTCGGCAAAGTAGGCCAGGCTGTCGTCAAACAGGCCCTCGTCGTCGGTCTTGAAATACACCTCGCCCCCGTCCGCCAGCATCCGGCGGTAGAGCGCCAGCTGCCGCGTGTGGGTGAGCCGGTGCTTTTTGTGGGCCAGCTTGCGGTTCCAGGGGTTGCAGAAGTTAATGTAGATGCGCTGCACCTCGTCCCGCTCGTCCATCACGTTCAGGATGCGCTCGATGTCGAAGCTGGCGATGAGCACGTTGTCCACCGGCAGGCCCTTTTCGGCATAGGCCTTTTCGATCTTGCGCTTGGCCAGGATCAGCACCTTGTCGGTGATGTCCACCCCCAGATAGTTCACCTCCGGGTGGGCCGAGGCCAGTTCGGAGAGATAGCCGCCCTTGCCGCAGCCCAGCTCCAGATGGAAGGGCTGGCCGGGCCGGGCGAAGAGGCTGCGCCAGCGGCCCTTGTTCTCCAGCGGCTCGTGGGCGTGCCAGCCGGTGGCCAGAAGCTCCGGCCTCGCGTAGGGTTTGAATCGCATTCGCATGGGTGTCGTTTCTCCTTATTCCGTGAATTGCCGCGCCCAAAAAGCGCGCAGGGCGTCAAAGCCCGCCGAACAGCTGCCCTGCACAAAGCCGGGCTTGCCGCCGCCGCGCCCGTCGAGGGCGGCGTTCAGCTCCCTGCAAAGGGGGCGCAGGTCCGCCCCTTCGCCGGTGCAGGCAATGGCGTAGCTGAGGCCGCCCTCTTTTTCGCTCACCGTGCAGCACACGCCGGGGCGGGTCTCGGAAAGGGCCGCCGCCAGCCGCCGCAGCCCGTCGGGGGAAAGGCCCGGCCTGCTCACCAGCGGGTTTTCGTCCGTCTCGGCGGCGGCCCAGAGGGCGAACAGCTGGTTTTCCAGGCCGGTGAGGCGGAACTTCGCCGCCTCCAGTTCCTCCTTCTGGCGCTGCACCGCGCCGGCAAGGCCCTCCACCGGGGCGGAAAGAGCCGCCCCCGCCCGGCGGCACTGGCCGTCCACAAGGCGGTGATGTTCCAGCGCCCGGCCCCCGCACACCACCTGCAGCCGGGTGCCGGATTTATACTTGATGTGGTCGATGATCTTGATCTGGCCCACCTGCCCCGTGCGCTGCACATGGGTGCCGCAGCAGGCGCAGCAGTCCGCCCCGGGCATGGTGACAAGGCGCACCGGGCCCTCCAATTCCTTCTTGCTGCGGTAGGTAAGGCTGGCCAGCTGCTCCTTTTCGTACCAGACGGCTTCGGTCTCCACGTCCTGCCAGACGACGCGGTTGGCCGCCTCCTCCGCTCTGGCAAGGCCCTCGGCGTCCACCGCAACGCTCAGGTCCATCAGGAGATAATCCTGCCCGATGTGGAAGCCCACGTTCTCCGCGCCGAACATGCTGTGCAACAGGCCCGAGAGGATGTGCTCCCCCGAGTGCTGCTGGGTCAGGTCCAGCCGGCGGACGGCGTCCACCTTGCCCTCCACTTCGCTGCCGGGCGCAAGGGGCCCGTCGGTGAGGTGGCGGATGACCCCCTCTTTTTCGTGCACGTCCAGCACATGCACGCCGCCCAAGAGCCCCCGGTCGGCGGGCTGGCCGCCCCCTTCGGGGTAGAAGGCGGTGCGGTCCAGCACCACCTGCCATCCGTTTTTGTCCTCTTCGCACTCCAGCACCCGGGCGGTGAATTCCAGCACCGGCGGCTGGGCGTAGAAAAGTTTTTCGGTGTGTTCCATCAAACGGGCCCCCTTTTGGCGGTATCAGGCCTATTATAGCACAAAGCTGCCGCTGGAAAAAGCCCGGCGGATAGTGTATAATAAAGCGATATGTTTTCAAATGGGAGGTGCGGCGCGTGAAACGGCTGCTGGGTATCCTTTTGGCGGCGGCGCTGCTGGCGGGCTGCGGCGGGCGGCTGCGGCTGCTGCCCCAGGGCGGGCAGGAAAGCGCCTCTTCCGCTGCGCCCGAAGCCGCCGAAGCCCCCGAACGGGCGCTGGCGGTGTGGGACGAGGGCGGCGCGCTGAGCGAAGCCCTGGCCCTTTATGCCGAAGCGCAGGGCGTGCGGGTGGAGCAGGCCGCCGACGCGGCCTCGGCCGCGCTGGCGGTGAGCGCCGCCCAGCCGGGCGCGGACACAGCCCTGGACCTGGCGCAGCAAGGCGAACTGATGCAGGGCATGGCGGGCGCGCTCACCGGCGGGCAGGAGGGCTGCCACGGGCTGCCCCTGGCAGGCGCCGCCTACGGGTATCTGGCCAGCGCCGCCAGCCTGACGGCGCTGCTGGGGGCGCAGTTCGACCCCGCCGACCTGCAAAAGGCCACCGCCGCCGAATGGCGGGACTTCACAAGCGCGCTGGAGGGCTGGCTAAACGCGCCCGCCGAGGCCGCCGTGACCCTGAACGGCAGGGAATATTCCCTGCCCGCCGAAAGGCCCGCCGCGCTGGCGGCGCTGGAGGCTGTGTTCGCGGTGGCAGACGAGGATCGCTTTGCCGGGCCGGTGCTCGCGCCGGTGCTGGGCGCATGCTACAAGACCGCCGGGGAGGCCGCCGCGGGCGGGCGCACCGACGCCCAGCTCACCGGCGCGCTGAACAGCCTTTGGACCCTGCTCACCGACGAGGCGGCCAGCCTTGCAGGGGCGGGGGAGAACGGCGCGGCCCCCGGCCGGGTCGGGGCCCGGGCCGCCTTTGCCGGAGGGAAGGTCCTGTTCTACCGGGCCGGCGCTTCGGAAGCGGCGGCGGCGGGGCTTCGCGCCGAGGATACGGTGGTGGTGCCGCTGAAATTCACCTTTGACGGCACCGACCTGCACGGCGGCTTTTCGCTGGAAGAGCTGCTGGGCCAGCCGGTGGTCAAAAGCGGCGGCTGGGTCTACATCCCCGCTGCGGCGGACGAGAGCCAGCGGGCCGAGGCCTGCGCCTTCCTGCTGTGGCTCTACGCAAGCGAGGCCGGGCGGCAGCTGACGGGCGGCGAAACGCCCGAGGGCCTGCCGGACCTGTCGGCGGCGCTGAGCGCCGAGACGCTGGAGGCCATCGACGCGGCGGGGGACGAGCTGGCAGGCCTTTCGCAGTTCACCGCCGCCGGACGGCGGGCCTTCACCAGCGCGGTGCTGGAAGCCTTACCATAAAGAGAGGGAGAAGAACACAATGCGGGAATGCGGCGTTTTGATGCCGGTGTTCAGCCTGCCGGGCCCCTACGGCATCGGCTGCTTCGGCAAAGAGGCCTACAACTTCGTGGATTTTCTGGCCGAGGCAGGCCAGCAGGTGTGGCAGATCCTGCCCCTGGCCCCCACCGGCTACGGCGACAGCCCTTACCAGAGCTGTTCCGCCTTCGCCCTGAACCCCTATTTCATCGACCTGGACGACCTGGCCGCCCGGGGACTTTTGGAAAAAGGGGAGTATGAGCGCCTGGCCTGGGGCGGCGGAGCGCGCATCGACTACGGCGCTTTGTACCAGCTGCGCTTTGGGGTGCTGCGAAAGGCCGCCGCGCGGTTTTTCGCCTTCCCGGAGGACGATTACTACGCCTTCTGCTTTTTAAACGAGGACTGGCTGGAGGACTACGCCCTCTACATGGCCGCCAAGGGCGAAAACGGGATGAAGCGCTGGCAGGAATGGCCCGCCCCCCTGCGCCGCCGCGAGCCCGCGGCCCTGGGAGCCCTGCGCAAAGAGAAAGCGGAGGAGATTTCCTTCTGGAAGTTTTTGCAGTACCAGTGCCACCGCCAGTGGACGGCCCTCAAGGCCTACGCGGGCGAAAAGGGCGTGCGCATTCTGGGGGACATGCCCATCTACGTCGCGGCGGACTCTGCCGACGCCTGGGCGGGGGGCGAGATGTTCGAGACCGACGCCGAGGGCAATTTCACCCGGGTGGCGGGCTGCCCGCCGGACTACTTCTCCGCCGACGGCCAGCTGTGGGGCAACCCCCTCTACGACTGGGCCTGGCACAAGCGCACCGGCTACGCCTGGTGGGTGCGGCGGCTGCGCCATGCGCTGGAGCTGTTCGACGAGGTGCGCATCGACCACTTCCGCGCCTTCGACACCTACTACGCCATCCCCGCCTCCCACACCACCGCCCGCAACGGCGTGTGGGAGCAGGGCCCCGGCCTTGACTTTTTCAACGCCCTGAACGCCGCTTTGGGCCGGGCGCCCATCGTGGCCGAGGATCTGGGGCTTTTGTTCGACAGCGTGCGCAAGCTGCTGGCGGACACCGGCCTGCCGGGCATGAAGGTGCTGCAGTTCGCCTTCCACCCTTCCTGCGACAGCGAATACCTGCCCCACAACCACGTCGAAAACTGCGTGGCCTACCCCGGCACCCACGACAACGCCACCCTGGCCGAGTGGCTTTCCACCGCCCCCAAAAAGGAGCTGGCCAAGGCAAAGGCGTATCTGGGCCTCAGCCGCGCCGAGGGCTTTGCCGCCGGCATGCTGCGGGGCGTCCTTTCCAGCTGCGCAAGGCTGGCGGTCATCCCCGCGGCGGACTGGCTGGGCCTCGGGGCCGAGGGGCGCGTGAACACCCCCGGCGTGGGCAGCGGCAACTGGCAGTGGCGGGCGAAGGCGGGGGCCTTCACCCCCGAGCTTGCCGCGCGCATGCGCCGCACCTGCGCGCTTTATGGGCGGTGCCGCGCCGGGGCGGAATAAGGCCCCCCGTGGGCCGCGGCAGGCCCCTTGGGCGGCGTTGCCCTAAAAAATACATACTCCCCCTTTTTGCGGGCACACTACCGGCAAAGGGGGAGTTTTTTCATGCAGCGACGCAGCGACCAGAACCACGGCGCAAACGACAACGAGGCCGTGCTGAACGAGGTGGTGCGCGGCACCGAGATGGGCAAGAACACCACCGAGCAGCTCATCCACATCACCGGCGACCGGCAGCTGAAGGCCAGCCTTTTGAACCAGCAGCGGCAGTTCCGCCAGCTGAACCAGCGGGCCCACACCGCCCTGGCGGCCCTGGGTTCGCACGGCCACGGCCAGGGAAAGATGGCCAAGGCGGCCGCCGCCATGGCCATCAAGTCCAAGACCATGGCGGACAAATCCAACCGCAACCTGGCGGACATGCTCATCCAGGGGGCCACCCAGGGCTACACCGACTGCGAGATGGCCCGCCGGGACCACCCGGACGCCTCCACCGGCGCGATGCAGCTGCTGGACGAGCTGCAAACGCTGGAGCAAAGCATTGCCCGGGAAATGAAAAACTATCTGTGACGGGGCGGGCAGACGCCCGCCCGGCAAACGTATACAGACGGCAAAGCGCCGCCGCGCCCGGTGTTCGGGGCGCGGCGGCGCTTTCGGTTTCCGGCTCAAAAAGGCGTTCAGTCCAGCCGGGCCAGCATGCGCGCCACGATCCGGGTGGCGGTGGCCACATATTCCGAAATGCTGAATTTCTTGACCACCAGCACCTCGTGGCCCGCCTCGTCGGCGTTGTCGCTCATGGCCCGCAAAATGACGCAGGGCACGCCGTTTTTCTCGGCGATCTGGCTCACCGCCGCGCCCTCCATCTCCACGCAGTCGGGATGCACCTTCTCGGCGATGGCCCGCTTGGCAGCCTCGTTGCCCACGAACTGGTCGCCGGTGGCGATGGTGCCGGCGATGGCCTTCACCCCCAGCTCCCCGCAGGCGTCCAGGGCGGCTTTCACCAGCTCCGGGTCGCCCTCGTAGCGGGCGGTGAAGGGGGCGCTCTGGGCGATCATCTCATCCTCGGCGTCGTGGTAAAGCACCGTTCTGCCCACCACCACGTCGCCGATGCCCACCTTGTCGGTCATGTTGCCGGCGATGCCGGAAAAGATGATGCGGCCGGCTCCGAACCGGGTGACGAGCACCTGCACGGTGGCGGCGGCGTTGGCCTTGCCCATGCCCGCGCAGCACACCACCACCGGCTTTTCGCCCAGCAGGCCCCGGTGGTAGACAACGCCCGCATAGGGCTCGACGGTCACGCCGTCCAAAAGAGCGCAAAGCTGCTCCACTTCGTCGGGCATGGCGCCCATAATGGCGGTAATGGTCATGGTTTTCTCCTTTTTAAACGTTGAACAGGAATTCGATGATGTCGCCGTCCTGCACCACATACTCCTTGCCCTCGGTGCGCTGCAGGCCTTTGGCCTTCACGTTGGCCATGCTGTAGCCGCAGGCGGCAAAGTCGTCGTAGCTCACCACGCTGGCGCGGATGAAGCCCCGCTCGAAGTCGGAATGGATCTTGCCCGCGGCCTGGGGGGCTTTGGTGCCCTTGCGGATGGTCCAGGCGCGGCACTCCTTCTTGCCGTCGGTCAAAAAGCTGATGAGGCCCAGCAGCCTGTAGCTGGCCTGGATGAGGTTGTCGAGGCCGGTGGCCTCGATGCCCATCTCCGCCAAAAACTCCTTCTTCTCCTCGGGGGTGTAGTCGGCGATGTCCTCCTCGGTCTTGGCGCAGATGGGGATGCACTCCGCGCCCTCGGCGGCGGCCAGGGCCTTCACTGCCTGGTAGTGGCGGTTTGCCTCCATGCCCTCCATCAGGTCGTCCTCGCTCATGTTGGCGGCGTAGATGACAGGCTTTGCGGTGAGCAGGCCCATCTCCTTCATCTGAAGGGCCTGGTCCTCGTCGGCCTCGTCGAAGGGGAAGGTGCGGGCGTTTTTGCCCTCGCCCAGGTGGGCCTCCAGCCGCTCCAGCCAGGCGGCGGATGCGCCGGCCTTCTTGTCGCCGGTCTTGGCGGCCTTGGCGAATTTGGCGGCGCGGCTGCTCACCACCTCCAAATCGCTGAGGATGAGCTCGGTGTCGATGGTCTCGATGTCCCGGATGGGGTCCACCGCGCCCTCCACGTGCACGATGTCGGTGCCGTCAAAGCAGCGCACCACATGCACGATGGCGTCGCACTCGCGGATGTTGCCCAAAAACTTGTTGCCCAGGCCCTCGCCCCTGGACGCGCCCTTCACAAGGCCCGCGATGTCCACGAACTCCACGATGGCGGGGGTCTTTTTGTTGGTGTCCCAAATTTCGGCCAGCTTGTCCAGCCGCGGGTCCGGCACGGCCACGATGCCGGTGTTGGGGTCGATGGTGCAGAAGGGGTAGTTTGCCGCCGCGGCGTTCCTGGTGCTGGTGATGGCGTTGAACAGGGTGCTCTTGCCCACGTTGGGCAGGCCCACGATTCCTAATTTCATGGTCTGGTTCCTCTTTCCGTGAAAAAACTGCCGGCCATGAGCCAGCAAGCGCATGATTATACAAACAGCATTATAGCCCAAACGCCCCGGCGGCGCAAGGGAAAAAGAGGGTTCAGGGCGCTCGCGGGGCGGACGAGGCCGCCAGGTCGATGACCGCAAGGCCTTTTCTGCGGGCGCGGGCCAGGGTCTTGGCCGCCCCGCCGAAGCCGCGGGTCACATAGGCCACCATCCAGCGGCAGTTGTCCACCATCCAGCGGTTGCGGTGCGGGATGGCGAAGCGGGGCGGCGCCTTTTCCAGCCCCTCGGGAAACAGCGTTGGGTCGGCAGGGTCTGCGGGCCCGCTTTTTCCCGGCAGGCGGGCCAGCACCACCGCATAGCGGATGGCAGGATATTTCTTCTTCATCTCCCGCAGCGCCCGCAGGGCCATGCGGTCGAACGCGCCCTCGCTGCCCACATAAAACTCCCGCACGCCCTGCCGGCAGATCAGCTCCTCGATGCAGCTTCGCAGGGGGGCGTACACCTTTTCCGGCGTGTCGGCATGGCCGCAGAAACCGCAGGCGTCGCTCATTTTTCTCCGCTCCCTTTTACGAGATTTTGTCCTTTTTTACCTAAAGAATATAGTATTAAATATCACACGTCAAGAAATTCGCAGGATTAAATCTCTCATTTCAGTGACTTATGAGGGATAAAATAGTGCGTAGCAAGGGGAGGTGGTTCCTTGTACGAGGAATTCACGCAGAACCGCATCGCACAACTGCGGATGCAAAAGAATGTTTCTGCCCGGGATATGTCGCTGTCGCTGGGGCAGAACAGCAGCTATATCAATCAAATCGAAAACCGAAAGGCTCTGCCCTCGCTGCAAGGTCTTTTCTACATCTGCGAATACTTCGGCATCACGCCCCGTCAGTTTTTTGATGAGGAGGACGCCTGTCCTGCGCTGCTGGCGCAGCTGACGGAAGACATGAAAAAGTTGGACGCGGCTTCGCTGGAGCATATCGCTGCCATCGTGAAGAATCTGGCCGGAAAAGGTTGATGCATCACAGCACGGCCCGCAGGCGGGGCGCGGCTTTTTTAAAAAGCCGCGCCCCGTTCTTTTTTTGTCCACAAATATACTGTATAATAGAGAAAATGCCCCTTTTGGGGGCGCTTGCCGTGAACACACCGCCGCCGCGCCTGCCGGGCGCGGCGAGGGAGGGGAGAATAAACAATGCCAAGCGAAAAAATACTTATCGTGGACGACGACCAGAACATCTGCGAGCTTTTGCGGCTGTATCTGGCCAAGGAGGGCTACCAGCCCATCATCGCCACCGACGGCGAGGCCGCCGTGGCCGCCTTTGAAAGCCAGAAGCCCAGCCTGGTGCTGCTGGACGTGATGATGCCCAAGATGGACGGCTGGGAGGTCTGCCGGCGCATCCGCGCCGCGGGCGACACGCCGGTCATCATGCTCACCGCCAAGGGCGAGACCTTCGACAAGGTGCTGGGCCTGGAGCTGGGGGCGGACGATTACGTGGTGAAGCCCTTCGACACCAAGGAGGTGGTGGCCCGCATCAAGGCGGTGCTGCGCCGCTGCCACGCCGCCGAAAACGGCGATAAGAACGTCATCCAGTTCGAGAACCTCTCGCTGGACATGGGCCAGTATCAGCTGAAGGTGAAGGGCAAGGTCGTGGAAGCGCCCCCCAAGGAGCTGGAACTGCTGGCGTATCTTGCCGGCCACCCCAACCGGGTGTTCACCCGCGACCAGCTGCTGGACGAGGTGTGGGGCTTCGAGTATTACGGCGACTCCCGCACCATCGACGTGCACATCAAGCGCCTGCGGGAAAAGCTGGAGGGTGCCAGCGAAAAATGGAGCCTCAAGACCGTGTGGGGCGTGGGCTACAAGTTTGAAGTAAAGGACTGAACCTCCTTATGCGCAAAAGCATCAGCTCCATGTATTTTTCCACCACGGCGGCGCTGCTCATCGTCAGCACCGCCGTGCTGTGCGCCATCCAGATGTATCTGGTGATGGGCTATTTCAGGCAGGACAAAAAGGAATCCCTCAGCGAGGTGGTGTCCATCGTCACCGCCCAGATCCATCTGCGCCAGCAGATGGAGGACGCGGGGGACATCGACCCGGCGCTGGCCCAGAAGATCCAGGAGAGCCTGGTCCTGGTCAGCGAGACCAGCAGCACCATCATCCTGTTCACCGACGAGAACGGCGTGGTGCAGCTGTGCAGCGAGGGCGCGTCCAGCTCCAACGTGGGGCGGAAGGTGCCGCAGAACGTCCTGGCGGACCTGGCGGCCGACGACAGCTTCTTCGAGACCGGCACCCTGGGCGGCATCTATCCCTCCGCCTGCTACACCGTGGGCGGCGCGGTGAAGGGCCAGGGCGGCCGGCCCCTGGGCTATGTGTTCGCCTCCGCCAGCACGGGCAGCCTGAACATTTTTGTGGGGGACATGTTCTCCAGCTTCGTGCTGGCGGCGGGGCTGATGCTGCTGGCCTCCAGCGTGCTGGCCATCTTCTTCACCACCCGGCTCACCACCCCTCTGCGGCGCATCAGCGAGGCCGCCCGCAAATTCGGCAGCGGCGACTTCAGCGTGCGGGTGCCGGTGGACGGCGACGACGAGGTGGCCCAGCTGGCGGTGACCTTCAACAACATGGCCCGCAACCTGGAGACCATCGACTCCAGCCGCGCCAGCTTCATGGGCAACATCGCCCACGAGCTGCGCACCCCCATGACCAGCATCAAGGGCTTCATCGACGGCATGCTGGACGGCACCATCCCCGACGACATGCGCCAGCACTATCTGGGCCTTGTGAGCCAGGAGGTGGGCCGGCTGACGCGGCTCATCCAGAACATGCTGGATATTTCCAAGCTGGAGGCCGGCGAATACCGGGTGAACGCCCAGAGCTACGACGTGTGGGAGAGCCTCACCGGCGTGGTGTTCAGCGCCGAGCAGCGGGTGGAGGACCAGGGCGTGGAGATCCAGGGCCTTGCGCCGCAAAAGACCCTGGTCTACGCCGACCCGGACCTGGTGTATCAGGTGGTCTACAACCTCTTCGACAACGCCCTCAAGTTCACCCCCAGGGGCGGCTACATCCGCTTCTCGGTGCAGAAATCGGGAGGCTTCGTCACCGTTTCGGTGGAAAACTCCGGCCAGGGCATCAGCCCCGAGGCGCTGCCCTTCGTCTTTGAGCGCTTTTACAAGGAGGACAAGAGCCGCGGCCTGAACGCCAGGGGCAGCGGCCTGGGCCTGCACATCTGCAAGGTGCTCATCGGCCTTTCCGGCGGCAAGATCTGGGCCGAGAGCGAGGAGGGGCGCTTGTGCCGCTTCAGCTTCACTCTGCCCTGCGACTGCCCGCCCTCGGAAAAGCGGAAAAACCACAAGTGACCGTTCCCGCCGCGCTCTGATTTTCAGGGCGCGGCTTTTTGTGCAAAAAGCGTGAAAAAGGGCGGCGGCGATTTGCTTTTTGCGCCGGTTTGGGATAAAATAAGCTATATATTGCTTTGTATAAGGGAGAGTTTGCCCATGACCCAACTGAGCGCCTCCATCCTGGCGGCGGACTTCGCGCGCCTGGAGGAGGACTGCCGGCGGGTGCTGGCGGCGGGCGCGGACATGCTGCACTTCGACGTGATGGACGGCCACTTCGTGCCCAACATCAGTTTCGGAGTGCCGGTGCTGAAAAGCCTGCGCGCCGCGCTGCCCGGCGCCTTTTACGACGTGCACCTGATGATCAGCCGCCCCTTGCAGTACGTGGAGGCGTTCGCAGAGGCAGGGGCGGGCATCATCACCTTCCATCTGGAAAGCGAAGACGACCCCGTCGAAGTGATCGACGCCATCCATGCCGCCGGCTGCAAGGCGGGGCTTTCCATCAAGCCGGGCACGCCCGCGGGGGCGGTGCTTCCCTATCTGAGCCGGCTGGAGCTGGTGCTGGTGATGAGCGTGGAGCCGGGCTTCGGCGGCCAGAAGTTCATGCCCCCGGCGCTGGATAAGCTGGCGTTTCTGAGGGAGGCCTGCGCCGGGCGGGGCCTTGCCCCCCTTCTGGAGGTGGACGGCGGCGTGGACGCCGTCACCGGCCCGCAATGCGCCAGGGCCGGGGCGGACCTGCTGGTGGCGGGCAGCTACCTCTTCGGCGCGAAGGACGCCGCCGCGGCTGCCCGCGCTTTGAAACAAGCCTAAACCGGCCTTCTGGGGGCCGGAGAAAGGAAACCCGATGAGCACAAGACCCAAAGGGATCGCCCCCCTCCGCGAGGACCAGGGCGCCCACACCGACATTGTTTACATGTGCCTGCCGCTGATCGCCATGGCGGTGTTCTTCTACGGGCCGCGGCCGGCGCTTCTGTGCGCGGCGGCGGTGGTCACCGCCAACCTGTGCGACCGGCTGGTGGCGCTGCTGCGCGGCCAGAAATACGAAAAGGGCGAGTGGAGCAGCGAGGCCTTCGCCCTGCTTTTGACGCTGATGATGCCCGCCACCGCCAGCTATTACATGGTCATCGTCGGCACGCTGGCCGCGGTGCTGGTGGGCAAAGAAGCCTTCGGCGGCTACGGCGCCTACCTTTTCCACCCGGCGGCGGTGGGCTACGCGGTGGTGGCGGTGAGCTGGCCCGGGCGGATGTTCGCCTACCCGGACACCTCGCTTTTCGCCTTCCTGCCGCTGGGGTCGGCGTCCGGCGTGGGCCTGGTGGAAAGCCCCAGCCACATGCTGCGCGAGGGAGGCCTGCCCACCATCGACACGGTGGACCTGGTGCTGGGCAACTACGCCGGCCCCATGGGCACCACCGTGCTGCTGGTCATCCTTGCCTGCGCGCTGTTCCTCATCCACCGGCGGCGGATGGGCCTTGTGGCGCCCCTGTGCTTCATCTTCGCCTGCGTCTTCATGGCCTTCTTCTTCCCCCGCCTCGGGGACCTGGCCTTCGCCGCCCCCTGGGAGCATCTGCTGGAGCGGCTGGACGTGGTGAAGTACGAGATCTGCACCGGCGGCGTGCTCTTCGCGGCGGTGTTCCTCATCAACGACCCGGTCACCCTGCCCAAGTCCACCGCCAGCCGCGCGGTGTACGGCCTGGTGCTGGGCGTGACGACCATGCTTTTCCGCTACTACGGCACCTACGAGACCGGCGTGTGCTTTGCGCTGCTGGCGGTGGGCGCGGTGTCCGGCTGGATGGACCGGGCCGTGCAGCGGGCGATCCATCACAAGGGGGTGGTGCGGCGTGAATACTAAGAAAGCAGCTTACCTGTCGGAAAACATGACCCGCATCGCCCGACGGGACCGCATCTTTCTGAACAACCCCGTCATCATGCAGGGCATGGGCCTGGCGCCGCTGGTGGTGGCAGCCACCACCGGCAGGAACGCCCTGATGCTCAGTGTGGCGGTCATCCTGATGCTCACCCCGGTGCGGGTGATCGCGGCGCTGCTGGCCCGCACCGGCTACTACCGGTTCCGCGGCCTCATCTACTGCCTCACCAGCGCCACGGTGTACATCGGCGTATACTACGCTTTGCAGGCCATTTTTGATGTGGACATCCTGCTGCTGGGCATCTACCTGCCCCTGCTGGTGGTGGAGCCGCTGATCATCAAGCGCTACGAGCGGCCCCAGAAGGAGCGGCTGGCCACGGCTTTCAAAAAGGGCCTGCGCACCACCTGCGGCTATGTGCTGGTGCTGATGCTCATGGGCTGTGTGCGGGAGGCGCTCACCACCGCCACCCTGTTCGAGCAGGCCATCCCCCGGCTGCCCGCCGACCTGCTGCCCATGGCCAGCCTGCCCGCCGGCGGCTTTCTGCTGCTGGGCGTGGTGTGCGCGGTGTGGCGCAGCGCGGTGAACCGCTACAAGAAATATGTGAACATGGAGGCGAAGAGAGGCCAATGAGTGAAGTTTTGAGAGCCTGCGCCGCCTTCTTCCTCTACGCGACGGCGGCCATGTTCGCTGAAAACGCGGTGTTCAGCCGCGCGCTGGGCGTTTCCCGCCTGGTGAAGCTGGTGGACGACTCCACCGTGGACACCCTGGTGTTCGGCGGGCTGATGTGCGCGGTGCAGCTGATCAGCGCGCCGCTGGCCAAGGTGGCGAACTCCCTCATCCAGCCCTTCGAGTTCCGCAGCGCCATCCGCCCGCTGGTGTTCATCCTGTGCAGCGCGGCGGCCTTTGCGGTGGTGCTGGGGCTGGCGCTGCTCATCTTCAAGGAGCGGGCGAAGGACATCGTGTCCGTGCTGCCCATGGCCACCTTCAACACCGCCGTGCTGGGCGTGATGCTGCTCACCGCCACCCAGGGCTTTTCCTGGGCGCAGACCATGGGCTTTGCCCTGGGCAGCGGCGTGGGCTACACCCTGGCGGTGGTGGTGGTGACCGAGAGCCAGCGCAAGCTGCGCAGCCGGGCGGTGCCCGCCGCCTTCAAAGGGCTGCCCATCACCCTCATCTACATCAGCATCCTGACGCTGGCCATCTACGCCTTTACCGGCCACCGTCTGGCCATCTGACACCCCGCGGGGCGGGGCCAACTCCCTCAAGGAGGCGATCCACATGGCAAAGAAAAACCTGGGCAAAGTCAAGCGCTACCGCCGCAGTTTTTACAGCCGCGGCCAGCAGGCGCGCCGCATCCTGGGCGCCGTGCTGGCCCTGGCGGCCCTCTTTGCCGCCGGCTGGCTCATCGGCCCGGCGGTCATCGACTTCGGCACCAGCACCTGGTACAGCCTGAAAGAGGGCGGCGGCGCTTCTTCCGGCGCCTCCCAGCCCGCTTCCGAGCCCCAGGCCACCCCCGCGCCCACCCCCGCGCCGGAGCCCACCCCTGCGCCGGCCCTGAGCCCGGAGGACGGCGGCTGGGCCTTTGTGAGCATCTCCGGCCTTTCCAGCGCCGAGCAGGCGGCCGCCACCGCCCAGAGCCTTGCGGCGGAAGGGATGCGCTACGCTGTGGTGCCCTGCAAGGACAGCCAGGGCTATGTGTATTACCAGAGCGGCGCGGCCGCCGCCCAGTCCAGCATTTCGGCCACCACCTTCGACGCCGCCGCCGTGGCCGCGCTGAAGGACGCGGGGCTGACCCCGGTGGCCGCCATCTGCGCCTTCCGGGACCCGCTGGCCCCCTATGCGGACCGCAGCCTTGCGGTGCGCTACCAGGACACCGACTATTTCTGGCTGGATGCCGCCGCCGACGCGGGCGGCAAGCCCTGGCTGAACCCCTACTCCGACGCTGCGGTGGGCTACATCACCGCCCTCATCGACGAGGTGCGGGCCATGGGCTTTGAGCAGGTGTGGCTCACCGGCGTGCAGTTCCCCACCACCGCCGGGCGGGACAAGGCCAACTACGGCGACACCGCGGGCGTTTCCATGGGCCAGCGCCTGGCCCAGGTGCTGAGCGCCTGGCAGGCCGGCGGCGACTGCTGGGTGGAATACCCCTTAAGCGAAGTGCTGGCCGGCGCCGACAGCCAGCTGCTGGGGGCTTCCTGCGCCGAGCTGGGGGTGAAGAACCTGGCCATCCGGGTGGACGAGGCCGTCACCGGGGAGCAGCAGCCCCTGCTGGACGCCGCGGTGGCCGAGCTGAAGGCGGGCGGCGTTGCCAACATCGCCCTGGTGCAGGGCGACAGCTTCACCCTGCTGTGAAAAAAGGAGGGAAGGCAATGGAGCCCTGTTTTGTGCCCGGGCGCATCCTGCTGCCGAACGAGGACATCCCGGTGAGCCAGTGGGCCTGCCTTGCCTGCGACCAGTTCACCAGCCAGCCGGACTACTGGGAACAGGCCGCCGCCCTGGCGGCGGGCGGGCCCAGCGCGCTGAACATCGTGCTGCCGGAGGTGTATCTGGACAGGGTGGACACCCCCGCCCGCATCCGGGCCATCCACGCGGCGATGGAGCGCTACCGCGCCGAGGTGCTCACCCGCAGCGTGAACGGATTTGTCTATGTGGAGCGCACCCAGACGGACGGCAGGGTGCGGCAGGGCCTTGTGGGCCTCATCGACCTGGAACAGTACGACTGGCGGTGCGGCGAACGGCCGGCGGTGCGCCCCACCGAGGGCACCGTGCCCAGCCGCATCCCGCCCCGCCTTGCGGTGCGCAGCGGCGCCTGCCTTGAGAGCCCCCACATCCTGATGCTGGCAGACGACGCCGGCTGCACCCTGGTGGAGCCGGTGGCCGCCCAGAAGGGCCGGCTGCCCCTCCTCTACGAGGGGGAGCTGGCGCTGGGCGGCGGCTTTGTCCGGGGCTGGGCGGTGGAGGACCCCGCCCTGCTGGCCGGCGTGGAAAAGGCGCTGGCGGCCCTGGGCAGCCAGGCTGCCTTTGACGAAAAATACCCCGGGGCGGCGGGCGACGCGCCCCTGACCCTGGCGGTGGGGGACGGCAACCACAGCCTCGCCACCGCCAAGGCATACTGGGAGGCGCTGAAAGCCGAACTGCCCGAGGCCGGGCGGGCGGCCCACCCCGCCCGGTGGTGCCTGGCGGAGGTGTGCAACCTGCACAGCGGGGCCATCGGCTTTGAGCCCATCCACCGGGTGGTGTTCGGCGTGCCGGGGCTGCAGCTGCTGGCCCGCCTCAAGGAGTGGTGCGCGGCCAGAGGCATCGCCGTGGACGGCGACGAAGCCCCCGGCGGCCAGGCCGTCACGCTGGTGCACGGGGCATGGCGGCGGGCCGTGCGCCTGGCGGGCAGCCCCGAGCCCCTTGCGGTGGGCACGGTGGAGGCCTTCCTGGCGGACTACCTGAAGCGCAACCCCGCCTCGTCGGTGGACTACATCCACGGCGAAGATGCGGTGGCCGGGCTGTGCGAAGAGGGCAACACCGGCATCCTGCTGCCGCCCTTCCGAAAAGGGGACCTGTTCCGGGGCGTGGTGCTGGGGGGCGCTCTGCCCCGCAAGACCTTCAGCATGGGCCGCGCGCGGGACAAGCGCTATTATCTGGAATGCCGGGCCATTTTGTGAGCCCGGCGCTCCTTTGTTTGGTTTTGGAGGAATATGGATTTCAGTGAATTGCAACTCATCCGCCCGCTGTTGCGGGCGGTGGAGGAGGCGGGCTATTCCAGCCCCTCGCCCATCCAGCAAAAGGCCATCCCGCCGGTGCTGGCCGGGCGGGACCTGCTGGGCTGCGCCCAGACCGGGACCGGCAAGACGGCGGCCTTCGCGCTGCCCATTTTGCAGCGGCTGAGCGAGGGCAAAAGCGCCCAAAAGGGCATCCGCGCCCTCATCCTCACCCCCACCCGGGAGCTGGCGCTGCAGATCGACGAGTGCTTCGCGGCCTACGGCAAATACCTGAAGATGAGCCACACGGTCATCTTCGGCGGCGTGGGCCAGGCGCCCCAGGTGGCGGCGCTGCGAAAGGGGGTGCAGGTGCTCACCGCCTGCCCCGGGCGGCTGAACGACCTCATCGGCCAGGGGCATGTGGATCTGTCGGGGCTGGAGGTCTTTGTGCTGGACGAGGCCGACCGCATGCTGGACATGGGTTTCATCCACGACGTGAAGAAGGTCATCCGCCGGCTGCCGGAAAAGCGCCAGAACCTTTTGTTCAGCGCCACCATGCCCAAGGAGATCGAGCAGCTGGCGGCGGGCATTTTGCAAAAGCCGGTGAGCGTGAAGGTGGACCCGCCCGCCAGCACGGTGGACCGCATCGGCCAGAGCCTCTACCGGGTGGCCAAGGCGGACAAAAAGCGGCTGCTGGCCCTTCTGCTGGCCGACCCGGCGGTGAAGAACGCGCTGGTGTTCAGCCGCACCAAGCACGGGGCCAACGCCATCGCCGCCTTTCTGGCAAAGCAGGGCATCGAGGCGGCGGCCATCCACGGCAACAAGAGCCAGAGCGCCCGGGTGGCGGCGCTGGAGGGCTTCAAGGCCGGGCGGCTGAAGGCCCTGGTGGCCACCGACATCGCCGCCCGCGGCATCGACATCAGCGAGCTGAGCCACGTGTTCCAGCTGGACCTGCCGGAGGTGCCCGAGACCTATGTGCACCGCATCGGCCGCACCGGACGGGCGGGGGCCGAGGGCACGGCGGTGGCCTTCTGCAGCCCGGAGGAAGAGGAGTACCTCGCCGCCATCGAAAAACTCATCCGCAAAAAAATACCCGTGCGCGAAACGCCCGCCCTGCCCCGCCCAGCGCAGCAGGAAGCGGCCCCGAACACGCCGAAGCCCGCCCCCGCGCCCCGCAGGGAGCCGAAGGCGGGACCGCCGGCCCAACAAAGGGAGGAAGAGAAGATGGAACACAACCAGCAGGAAAAGCCCGCCCAGGGCCTGTCGGCCAGCGCCAAGCGCCGCCGGCGGCGCCGGCGTGCGGCGGCCCAGAACGGCCAGCCCCCCCAGGCCGGCCAGAACAGCCAGCCCCACGCCGAGGGCGGCCAGAAACAGAGCGGCCAGAAGCCCGGCGCGCCGCGGCAGAACAGCCAAAAGCAGGGCGGCCAGAACCGGGGCGAGCGCGCCGCCGCCCCCGCCCGCGGGCCCAAGCAGGCCTTTGCCGCCCGGCCCGCCCGGGAGGCCGGGGACCGAAATGCCCGGCGCGGCGAAAAACCGGCCAAAGCCCCCGCCCGCACCCCGGACGAGGATCCCGGCCTGCTGCTCATCTCCCGCAAGCCGCCGGCGCAGAAGTTCGCCAGCTTCGAGGAGTACATGAAGAGCCGGGGCGGCCCCGGCGCGCCCATCGAGGGCAGCGAGGAATAAAAGCGCCCGCCCCGCCGAAAACTGTTGCCATGGCAACGCGCCGGCGGGGCTTGCGCTGCTATAATTAGACCCCGGAACGGCCCGGAAAGGGCAAGGGGAAAGGAGCGATGAGCAATGAGTGCGATCAAAGCAATGGACGGCCTGTGGTGGGTGGGCGTTGAAGACCATGACCTGCGGGTGTTCGACATCGTCATGCACAGCGACTGGGGCACCAGCTACAACGCCTACGCGGTGCGGGGCAGTGAGGGCGTGGCCCTGTTCGAAACGGTGAAGGAAACGTTTTTTGACGAATATCTGGCCAATCTCAAAGAGGTGTGCAGCCTGGACGAGGTGAAGTACATCGTGGTGGGCCACACCGAGCCGGACCACTCCGGCAGCCTGGAAAAGCTGCTGGAACTGACCCCGAACGCCACCGTGGTGGGCAGCGCCACCGCCATCACCTTTTTGAAGGAGATCGTGAACAAGCCCTTCGCCTGCCGCGCGGTGAAGGAGGGTGACGCCATCGACCTGGGCGGGCGCACCCTCACCTTTTTGAGCGTGCCCTTCCTCCACTGGCCGGACAGCATGTACACCTACATCCCCGAGATGAAGGCGCTGTTCACGGTGGACTCCTTCGGCTGCCACTACGCCGACGACCGGGTGTTCAACGACCTCATCGACGGCGACTTCACCGAGGCCTACAAATACTACTTCGACTGCATCATGGGCCCCTTCAAGCCCTTTGTGCTGAAAGCCCTGGACAAGATCAAGGGCCTGGACATCCAGTTCATCGGCAACGGCCACGGCCCGGTGCTGCGCGCTGACATCCCCCACTATCTGGAGATGTACCGTCAGTGGGCCACCCCGGTGGTGGTGCCCGCCGGCGAGCGGAGGGTGGCCATCGCCTATGTCTCCGCCTACGGCTACACCCGGCAGCTGGCAAAGGCCATCGCCGGCGCCCTGGCCGAGGGCGGCGTGAAGCATGTGGAGCTCTACGACCTGGTGGAATGCGACCTTGCGGCCGCCCGCGCCGCGGTGCAGTCTGCCGACGGCTTTTTGCTGGGCAGCCCCACGCTGGTGGGCGACGCCCTGCCCCCCATCTACGAGATGCTGGTGGGCCTGAACCCCATCGTCCACAAGGGCAAGCTTGCGGGCGCCTTCGGCAGCTACGGCTGGAGCGGCGAGGCGGTGCCCAAGCTCACCGCCCAGATGCAGGCCATCGGCCTCAAGCTGCCGGTGGAGGGCCTCAAGGTGCGCTTCAAGCCCAGCGAGGCCCAGCTGGCCGAGGCGCGGCAGTTCGGTCTGGACTTTGCCGCCGCGGTGCTGGCATAAAAGAGAAAAAACGCCCCGGCCCCCTTTTCGGAGGCCGGGGCGTTTTTCTTTTGAATTTCAGCGCCGGCGCAAAGCGAAGGCGGTGGCCAGGGCCAGCAGGCCGGTGGTGAGGATGGTGGAGGCCCAGATGAGGGTGTTGCCGTCGGAGAGGATCTGCACGATGGACAGCACCGACGCCAGGATGGACACGATGCCGAACAGGGTGATGAGGTTGATGACCGTCTCGCTGCGGGCGTGCTCCAGCTCCTGCTGGTGGGCGGCAAGGATGTCCAGCTTGGCGCTCACGTCCGCCACGGCGGACTCCACATCGTTCACCGCCAGAAGATTCGCAAAAATCTGCTTGACGTTGTGCCAGCGGGAGAGGTTGGCCGGGGCCGCCGTGCCGAAGGCGCGGAAGTTCAGCAGCAGGTTTTTCAGCTCCCGCAGCTCCTTCATGCGGCCTTTCTTCAGCCGGGCCATCAATTCGGTGAACCGCAGGCAGGTGTATTTTTCATAGAGGGCCAGCAGCACCACCGGCAGCCCGTCCTCCGCCTGCACCGCGAGCTGGGCCGCCAGGTCCAGCGCCGGGTCCGCCACCACATAGGAGATGGTCTGGCTGGCCACGCAGCACCCCCAGCGGTAGGCGTTTTTGTCCCGGTTGCGGGCGGCGAACACATAGCGGATGTCCTCCTCCGCCGCGTCCTCCATGGGGGCGTCGGGCTCCACCATCTTGTGCAGGTTGAAGGTGACGGCGCGCATCTCCTCCAGCGTGTCGAACCATTCGGGGGCGAGGGTGAAGGTGTAGACGTAAGCGTCCAGCAGGTAGGAGGAGGGCCCGTCGAAGAATTTTTGCAGGCCCAGGGGCCCCAGCAGGCCGTCCAGCCAGCCTTCCAGCGAAAAGGCGCGGCTTTGGCCCGCTTCGTCCAGCCGGAAGAACGCGGCGCTGCTGCTGGCCCAGCCGGGGTTGCAGATGGCCGCCAGCGTCTCCATGCTGGGGAAGGTGAGGGAAAGGCAGAGGAACGCCACCCGGGTGTTGAACACATACAGGCGGGCCTCTTCCAGCGAAAAATCGAACTCCCGCCCGCCGGAGCGCACCTTCAGCGCGCCGGCGCGCCCGCCGCCCAGCGACGCCCAGAGCGCCTGCCGTGGCAGCACGCGGCCCCAGCCCACCGAGGCGGGGGAAGCAGGGTCGAACATGGCCTTGATGTTCTCGTTCACGTCGGCGGTGGTCACCGGCGCGGGCTCGCCCAGCGCCTCCAGCCGGGCGCGGCCCAGCCGGTCGGGGTCGTATTTCAGCGGCAGGATGAGAAAGCCGCCGAAGGCGGGCGAAGCCTGTTTTGCATCGTTCATAAAGCCACCTCCCCTTTTTTGCAAATTATACCAGACGCCGCCCTCTTTCGCAACGAACTCTACGCTCCGTGGGTGGTTTTTGGGGGCAAAATACGGTACAGCAGCGGCAGGACCGTCTCGATTTTGGAGCTTTCTTTTCTCGAAGATTGAAATGGGCGGGAAGCCATTTTAGGGCTTTCCCGCCTTGGTCGCTCATCAGCAAAGACAGGCGGGGCTGTCAACGGAGGTGCATGAAATGCGCCGTTCATCTTGACCGTTGACTGGCTCGGCTGGCTTTGCTGTCTCTTCAATAAACGGGAGGTTAATGCTGTTTAACAATGGCACATAACTCTTTTACATAGAGATCGGTGTGGTTCATGGAAAACTCTCCGTGGTACATAGTTGGGAGTATATGTAAGCTGCTTTTTTCCAGCGTTTCATGCAGCTTTCTTGCAGAAAACAAGATACGTTTATTTTCCCGCTCCCCGACAAACAAATGGATTTCTGCCACACACTTTCCAAGAGACTTCTTTATGAAATACATAGAACTTTCTTGTAAGAACGCAATCATATTTTGCTTAGTAATACCGCAAGTATCTTGATAATAGTCATTGAACAGTTCCGGCTTCATTCGGAGTGAACGGAATTGCAATTTAGAAAACCATTTCTGCCGAATCAATCCATAACAACCCCCAAACACTGGTTTAATCAGCGAATAAATTAGTTTGGATGGAATAACCGCTGCACTCTCGACCATTGCAAAACGACAGATGCTTTTTCGCTGGGATAACATTTCAAGTAATATTTGACCGCCAAGGGATAACCCGCCAATCAGCAGTACCGAACCTCCAAAGTTCGTATCAATAAAAGAAATAATTTCACCGGCATTGTCTTTGATTGTTGTGAAATTTTTATCGCTTCCTGCGTGACCATCCAATATTGGAATGATTATCTGAAAGTCATTTTGAAGTCGTTCAGATACTTCTCGGTAATTCCACCATGACAAACCGCCGCCATGCAGAAGAATCATCACATCTCGATTTTGTTTTCCGTATACTTTATATTGCAACTTGCCCCACCTCACTGCAAATTCCCGATTTGCCGTTCTCTTACTTTCTTCATCTGACAGCTTCCCATCGTTCAGCTTGGGCCGCTTGCAGATAAAGGCCGCAGCCGCCTGTTCCGGGTCGTATTTCAGCGGCAGGATGAGAAAGCCGCCGAAGGCGGGCGAAGCCTGTTTTGCATCGTTCATAAAGCCATCTCCCCTTTTTTGCAAATTATACCAGACGCCGCCCTCTTTCGCAACGAACTCTACGCTTCGTGGGTGGTTTTTGGGGGCAAGGCGCGGTACAATAGCGGCAGGAAGGAGGCCGGAAAATGGATCAGGCAAAGACAGGGCGGTTCATCGCCGCCCGGCGCAAAGAGCTGGGCCTCACCCAGCGGCAGCTGGCGGAACGGCTTTCCATCAGCGACAAGACCGTCTCAAAATGGGAGTGCGGCGGCGGCCTGCCAGAGGTGGGCCTGATGCTGCCCCTGTGCGAGGCGCTGGGCGTTTCGGTGAACGAGCTGCTGGCGGGCCGCCGGGTGGAGGAAGAGGAATATAAGGAACAGGCGGAGGCGAACATGATGGACCTTGTGCGTCAAAATCAGGAAAACAAAAAACGGATGGTGCTGTCGGTCATCTGCGGGTCGGTGACGGTGGTGGCGGTGTGCGCGCTGGCGGTCATCGCCAGCTTCCTGCCGCTGCCCGCGGCGGCCCGGCTGGCGGTGCTGGCGCTGGCCCTCGTCACCGCGGCGGCGGGCATCGGCGGCGCGGCGGTGCTGGACGCGGGAGCGGGCTGGTACCAGTGCCCAGGCTGCGGGGCGCTGTTCGTGCCCACCATGGCGGAGTATGTGAAGGGCTATCACACCCTCACCCGCCGCAAACTCACCTGCCCGGAATGCGGCAGGCGCGCCATGTGCCGCCGCCGGGTGGTGCGCTGAACGAAGAAAAGGGGAGGCCCCGGCCGGGGCCTCCCCTCTTCTTCGTTCAAAGGTCGTCCGCGTCCTGGGTGGGGCGCCCGTCCTCGTCGTTCGCCGGAGTGCCGGTGTAGCTGCCCAGCGGGTCGTGCTCGCTGGAACGGGCGGCCTTGACCACCTTGCGCACCATCCTTGGCAGGACGCTGTCCTTTTCCTGTTTCATGCCGTTCCCCCTTTTTTCCGCTCCTGTGCATATAGCCTGCCCGGGCGGCCCATGCTACATGCACATCCCTGTGTTGGCAAAAGGAGGGGGACCCACCCATGCGCAGATCCGGCCCGCGGGCCTTCTGGCTTTCGTTTTTTCTCACGCTGGCCATTCTGATGCCTCTTTTGGGGGCGTTTGTGTTCTATTCCGCCTGGCAGGAGCGGGCCTTTGCGCCCGCGGCCCAGGCCCAGAGCGGGGTGCCGGTGCAGCGGCCCACGGCGGCCAACGACCTGACGGTGCTGGTGGCGGTGGCCGCCGAGGAACCGGCCTTTCTTCTGATGCGGCTGAACGCCATCGACGCCGCCGTGACCCTGTGCCCGGTGCCCGCCGAGAGCGTGCTGCTGGGGCCGGGGGGCGCCGTGCTTCTGGCGGACAGCTACGCCAGCGCCGGCCCCGCCCGGGCGGCCCAGCTGCTGGGCGGGACGCTGAACATCTCCATTGACCGGTATCTGGCCATCACGCCGGGCAGCCTGGGCCAGGTGTGGGGCGGCCTGGAAGCCCCCCGGGTGAACCTCACCGGCCTGCTGGAGCAAAGCGAACTGGAGCGCCTGGGCCTTTCGGAGAGCCCGGTGCTCTCCCTCGCGCCGGAAGAAGCCACCGCCTTCATCGCCTCGCTGGACCTGCCGGTGGCCCGCGAGGCCCGGCTGCGGGGCGCGGTGTGGCAGGCGGCTTTTCGCCAGCAGCTGGAAGAACTGCCCACCGCCCTGCCCGCCGGGCTGCGGTCGGTGAGCGGCAGCCTGCTCACCGACCTTTCCGCCGCCGACCTCTACGACCTGGCGGACACCCTCGCCTGGCTGGTCAAAGAGGACGCCGGGGTCGCCGCCGAGACGGTGCCTGGGCGCTACGACAAAGAGAGCCGCCGCTACGACTTCGCCCAGGACAGCATCGCCTTCGCCACCCGGCTGTTCCCGGCGGCCCAGGGGGCCCCGGCTTCGCCCGCGCCCTCCTCTTCCGCCGTGTCCGACCCGCTG
The DNA here is from genome assembly GCF_944388085.1 of Candidatus Allofournierella excrementigallinarum. Classification (NCBI taxonomy): domain Bacteria; kingdom Bacillati; phylum Bacillota; class Clostridia; order Eubacteriales; family Oscillospiraceae; genus Allofournierella; species Candidatus Allofournierella excrementigallinarum. The sequence continues at coordinate 65,501 of NZ_CALXHK010000004.1, forward strand.
GAGCCGGAAGCGGCGGTCAGCCCGCCCACGCGGCCTTAAGGGCTTCGGCGGCGGCCTGCACCTGGTCGTCCGCCAGCGCGCCGTAGCCCACCACCACCGTGCGGGGGGCGCAGAGCTCCGGGCGGGCCAGATAATAGCCCGACAGGCCCGCCAGCCGCACCCCCGCGGCGGCGGCCCGCTCCACCATCTCCTTTTCGCCGGGCCCGTCTTTCAGCTGCAGCAGGAAGTGCAGCCCGGTGTGCCGCCCGTGAAACTGCACCCGTCCCGGGCCCAGGGCCTTTTCCAGCGCGGCGGTGAGGGCCTGCATCCGCGCCCGGTAGCGGCCCCTGGCCCGGGCCAGCTGGCGGGCAAAGTGGCCCTCGTCCATATAGATGGCCAGGGTCTGCTGCTCGAAACGGCCGACGGTGGAGGAATAGCCCCCGAAGGCCGCCTCGAACCGGCTCAGAAGGGGCAGGGGCAGCACCATGTAGGCGATGCGGATGCTGGGGGCAAGGCTGCGGGAGAAGGTGGAAAGATAGATCACCGGCCCCTCCCGCCCGGCCATGCCCTGCAGGCTGGGCAGGGGGCGCACGTCAAAGCGGAACTCGGAATCGTAATCGTCCTCGATGATGTACCGCCCCGGCGCGGCGGCGGCCCAGTTCAGCAGCCTGGTGCGCCGGCCCACCGGCATCACCGCCCCGGTGGGGAACTGGTGGCTGGGGGTCACATACACCAGCCGCGCCCCCGCCGCCGCCAGGGCGTCCGGGTCCAGCCCCTGTTCATCCACCGCCACCGGCACGCAGCGGATGCCGTTGTTGTGCAAAATGCGCCGGGTGCGGGCGTAGCCGGGGTTTTCCAGCGCGGTGATGGAACCGCCCACCACCCGCGCCAGCAGGCTCATCAGATACTCCACCCCCGCGCCCACCACGATCTGGCCGGGGGTGCAGTCCACCCCGCGCCAGGCCCGCAGGTGCCGGGCGATGGCCGCCCGCAGTTCCTCGTCCCCCCGGCCCTCGCCGTGGGCCAGCAGGCCGGGGCGGCTGTAGAGCAGTTCCTTCTGGATGCGCGCCCAGGTGCGGAAGGGGAAAAGGCCGGTGTCCACCCCGCCGGTGGAGAGGTCGAAAGCCCAGCTTTGCGGGGGGTCCGCCGCGCGGGCGGGGCGCGCTTCGGGGGCGGGGGCCGCCGGGGCCAGGGGCGGCTGGTAGGGCCGCACATAATACCCCGACCGGGGCCGCGCCTCCAGCCAGCCCTCCGCCGCCAGCATCTGGTAGGCCCCGTCCACCGTGTTCACGCTCACCCCCAGCTGCCCCGCCAGGGTGCGCTTGCCGGGCATCTTTTCCCCCGCCGCCAGCTGGCCGGAGCGGATCTGGGCCGTCACCGCCCGGTAGAGCTGCTGGTAGAGCGGGCCCTGCCCGCCCGGCGAGAAGGTGATCTGAAGCATGATTTTGCCCCCTTTTCCTCAAACTGACCCCATAAAAAATATTTTTTCTGGGTATTTCAATAGAATCAGACCGGCGTATAATGATAGCATAGAACGCGGGAGACACAAAGTCAAGGGGGTTTGGCCCGCCCGCGAAAAGAGGGGGATACATATGGAAAAGAAATATTGGAACGTGCAGCGGCTGGCGGTGTTCGGCGTGATGAGCGCGCTGGTGTTCACCTCCAGCTGGATGCAGATCCCCATCGGGGATGTGAGCCGCGTCCATCTGGGCAACGGCTTCTGCGCTTTGACCGGCCTGCTCTTCGGGCCGTGGGTGGGCGGTTTTGCCAGCGGCGTGGGCAGCATGCTGTTCGACTTCACCAACCCCATGTACATTGCCGAGAGCTGGATCACCTTTTTGACCAAGTTCGCCATCGGTTTTCTGGCGGGGCTTGTCTCCTGGGGCGGCCTCAGGCAGAAGGCCGCCGCCGCGCACACCCTGGGGCGGGACGTCGCCGGCGCGGTGACGGGCGTGCTGGCCTATGTGGCGCTCTACATGGGCAAGAGCTTCATCGTGATGTACTGCATCGAGCGTCAGGCCCTGGGCGCGGTGCAGGTGCAGATGCTCACCAAGCTGGCCAGCAGCATGGTGAACGCGGTGGCGGGCGCCATCGTGGCGGTGCTCCTGGCAAAGGCGCTGCGCCCGGCGCTGCACCGGGCGGGCCTGTTTGCCCGGGAAATGTGAAAAACGGCATAAAAAAGAAGGCCCTTCCGCTACTCCTGATAGGGGTATCTTGAAGCGTGTCCTCGGATTAGGCAGGCAGTGCAGTTGCACTGTCTGCCTTTTCTGTTGTCTCTCCGCGGAGAATCACATCGTCTGTCTCGTTAAGGTTGAAGTCCCGGAAACAGATTTGGATTTTCTGCGGTGCGTGCTTGGAGTATTTGACCTCTTTTTCATACACGATGATCTTCGCTACGAAGGTACGGAGCAATTCCGGGGTCAGTTCTGTCATGTCGGTAAACTTCCTGGCCTTGGCAATGAAGTTTTTGGCGTTGGCCATACTGCTGCGCAGTTTCTCCAGACGTTCCTCTGTGGCGGGGATGGTTTCGGCCAGCTGCGATTTCTCCTTGGAGTATGCCTCAGACAGCAAGCGGAACTGCTCATTGCTCACCCGCCCCAGGGCGCTGTCCTCGTACATTCGCTTGAACACCATATCCAGCTCCCCATCCCGTTTCCGCATCGTGGACAGCTCTCGCTCCAAGCCCCGGATCTCCTTTGCCACCTCATTGGATTGCTTTTGCTGGATGTATGCGGCGAACCGCTCCGGATCGCTCCTGGCAAACTGTGTGGCTCTGCGGATCGTT
>NZ_CALXHK010000005.1:0-68205 GCF_944388085.1 Candidatus Allofournierella excrementigallinarum
TGCTGAAGAACAACACCAACGCCTGATCCAGGCGAACGGGGCCCCGGGCTTTTGCCCGGGGCCTTTCTTTTCAAAAGACGCCCGCGCGTTTCCTTTTCGAAACGCGCGGGCGTTTTTTGTTCATTCCTTCTGGGGCCACAGCTTCCAGGCGATGGGCATCAGGGCGAAGCTCAGCGCCGCGCCGGCCGCCACGTCCCACACCGAGTGCTGCTGCAGCACCAGGGTGGCCCAGCACATCGCCAGGCATTCCGCCACCATCAGCGCCTTCACCCACCGGCGGCGGGCGAACAGCCGGCTGCGCACGGTCACGATGCCCACCGCCACCGTGCTGGAAATGTGGATGGAGGGGCAGACGTTGGTGGGGGTGTCGACGGTGCGCAGCAGCTCCACCGCCTTGCAGAGCAGGTTGTCCCGGGGGATGGGCTGCCGCAGATCGAGGCCGGTGGGCAGCGCCACATAAAGGGCCAGGCAGATGGTCATGCCCACGAACATGATGAAGCACAGCCGCAGGTAATCGCCCTTGTCCTTCAAAAGAAAGAACACCGGCCCGCCCACCAGCAGCAGGTACCAGCTGCAATAGGGGATGATGCCCCATTCGCAGAAGGGGATGAGGTCGTCCAGCCGGCTGTGGATGATGAAGCGGGGCTCGGTGATGCGTTCCAGCGCGAAAAAGCTGAGCAGATAAAAGGCAAAATAGCCCACGGCGATCCAGGTCTCGGGGTGGCGGCGCAGAAAAGCCGCCACCCCGTTTTTGGTTTGGTTCATTGGTCTTCCTCCGTTTGGGCGCCGGGGGCAAAGCGCAGCCCCCGCACCCGCAGATAATAGTTCAGCGCCCGGCGCACCGCCGCCTCCGGCAGCTGGAAATACTCCGCCAGCTGCCAGGGCTCGGTGTAGCCTGCGCTCATGGCGCGCTGCAGCTCCTCAAAGGGCAGGTACCGCTGGATGGCCCAGCGGTTCGCCTTGTATTCGTGGCGGCACACCAGGTCGTAGGGGCTGCTCACCCGATGGGTGCAGCCGGTGGCGCAGTGGCCCAGTTCGTGGGCCAGGGCCGCCTTGAACTCCTGCAGGCTGCCCAGGCGGTCAAAGTCCACAAAGATGCCGTAGCGGCCGGCTGTTTCGATGGTGGCCGCGCCGGCAAAGCCAATGTTGTAGGGGTAGATGCGCGCGTCCAGATCCTGGGCGTCGCGGTAGAGTGCGGAAAGTTCCATTGTCTGCTTCACGCTCCGTGGCGGTAAGGTCAGCGGCCTTCCTTTTCCTGCTGCTGGCGGAAAAAGCGGGCCATCTCCAACAGTTTTTGCTTGTTCTCTTCAGTGAGGGTCTGGGTCTCGCTGTACAGCGCGTAGGTGAAATCGTCCAGCCCCAGCCCTTCGGCGCTGGGAGGCTCCACGCCCAGCAGCTTGTCCACGCTCACGCCGAAATAGGCGGCCACCTTGGTCAGCGTGTCCCCGCCGGGGGCCGCGCCGGTCTTCTTCCACTTGGTGACCGTGGCGTTGCTCAGGCCGATCTCGGCGGCGGCGCGGCTCAGGCTGACGCCCCGCTGTTCACACAAGGCTTTGTAGATGTCATAAAACACAAAAATCACACCCTTCTTTTGTGCAAACCGCCAAAATCTAAAATTGGTTAGAAAAAGTACTTGACAATCTAACTTAGGTGAGATAATATAAGGGCAAAGCCTAACCAAAGTTAGCAAATCGGCGGATGTAGACGATGGAACGATTACATTCTACCGCAAATGCTAACCAAAGTCAATTATCAAAGAAGGGAGGTCGGAAGGCTCTGCCATATCAAGGATACCAGAACAACAGTCCTATAAAAAGGATGAATGATCCGCCCTGGGGCGTGTGCCCGGCCTGCGGGCGGGCGCTGGGGCCCTATGACCGGGTGGTCTGGGCGGCAAAGGGCTGGCGGCGGGGCGCTTTTGTGGGGTGCGAAGGCTGCTTTGCGCCGCGAAAAGGGCGGGAAGTGCTGGCATACGAGGTGTGGGAGGCGCCGGAGGTGTGGTTTTTAAACGATTGATGCGGGCGGTGCGCGCCCTGTTCGGCCGCGCAGCGCAAAAGAAAAAGACGCAGGCGGACCCCTGCCGGGGATGCCGCTGGCGAAAGGCAGGGGAAACATGCGTGCTGCCCAGCTGTTTCCGGCAGAAGGAGGAAGGGGAATGGAAGAAAAGAAACGCACGGTGAAGCGCCGGGCAAGAAAAGCGGAGGAGCACACCGCCCGGTCCATCTGCCGGGAGCTGCTGGCCCGCAGGCTGCCCGCCGGCGCGGCGGACTTCGGGGTGCTGCAATCGGTGGCCCAGGAGCTGGGGCAGGAGCAGGGCGGCCAGCCGGACCTTTACCAGCTGATGATGCTGGTGCAGCTGCAGAAGGCCATGAACGGCGACACCCGGGCCGCCACCTTCGTGCGGGACTGCGCGGGGGACAAGCCGGAGGCGGAGGGCCCGGGGACGGCGGGCCTTTCCGACGGGGACCGGGCGCTGCTGCAAAAGCTGATGCGCCGTCTGGAGCAGGCCGATGCCGCGCGGGAAGGCTGACAGCGCCGCCCGGCTGGCGGCGCTGCGCCGGGCGGAGCGGGATTACTGCCGCAAAGACCCGGTGTATTTTGTGGAGAACTACTGCCACATCGAGGACAAGGACGCCCCCGACCTCATCGCCCCCTTCCTCCTCTGGCCGGGGCAGAAAAAGGCGCTGAAGGCTTTCGCGGACCACCGCCTGTGCGCGGTGCTGAAGGCGCGGCAGCTGGGTTTCACCTGGCTGGCGCTGGCGGAGGCGGCGCGGCTTCTGGTGCTGTGGCCGGGGCGCACGGTGGTGGGCCTCTCCCGCTCGGAGGAGGAGGCAAAGGAACTGGTGCGGCGGCTGGGGGTGATGCTGCGGTACATGCCGGAGTTCGCCCAGCCTGTGGCCGGCGCGCCCCCCGGCTGGCAGGGGGCGGCGTTCGAGGTTACCGCCCTGCGCGTCACCCTGCGCTTTCCCGGTGCGCCGCCCGGAGTGTTCCAGGCGTTCCCCTCCGGGCCCAGCGTGGGGCGCAGCTTCACCGCCGATCTCATCATCATCGACGAGTGGGCCTTCCAGCAGTTCGCCCGGGAAATATGGGCCTCGGCCTTCCCGGTGGTGAACCGCCCGGAGGGCGGCCGGGTGATCGGCCTTTCCACCATCAAGCGGGGCACGCTGTTCGAAGAAATTTTCACCGGGCGGGGCAACGGCTTTTACAAGCTGTTCCTGCCCTGGTCGGCGGACCCGAGGCGAAACAAAGCCTGGTACAAACGCACCCTGGCGGCGCTGGGGCGGGACCGCACCCTGCAGGAGTACCCCGCCAGCGTGGAGGAGGCCCTCACCGTGCCGGGCGGGGCCTTCTTCCCGGAGGTGAGCGAGGCTTCCCACAAGGCGGGCCCCCCGGCGCAGAACGCCCGCCGCTATGTGGCCATCGACTACGGCCTGGACATGCTCAGCGCCCACTGGATTGCGGTGGACGAGGCGGGCAGGGCGGTGGTCTACCGGGAGTTCGACGCGCCGGACCTGACCATCGGCCAGGCGGCGCGGGCGGTGCTGGAGCGCTGTGAGGGGGAGGACATCGAACTGGTGCTGGCCCCGCCGGACCTGTGGAACCGCAGCCAGGAGAGCGGGCGCAGCCGCGCCCAGCTGTTCAGCGAGGCGGGCCTTGTGCTCACCCGCAGCAGCCGGGATTTCGCCGCCGGGTGCGCCGCCATGAAGGAGTGGCTGGCCCCGGGGCCGGAAGGCGCGCCCGCCATGACCCTGGGGGATGTGCCGAACCTGTGGCGCTGCCTTGCGCGCATCCAGAAGGACGAGCACAACCCCGACGTTTATGCAAAGACGCCCCATGACCTGACCCATGACGTGGACAGCCTGCGCTATTTCTGCGTGTGGTGGAAAAACCCCGCCGCCCCAGGTGCAAAGGCGGCGCGGGCGGTGTGGGAGCCGGACCTCTATGAGGACTACGAGAACGCCGACGAGGAGGGCAGGGCATACCTTCTGCGGCGCTACGGCGACCCGTGGGGCTGAAAACAGGAAAGGAGGTGATGTGGATGCGCTGCCCCCAGTGCGGCATCGAAATGACGGTGCAGAGCCGCACCGCAGGCCCTCAGGGCGCGGTGCTGCGGCTGGCCTGCCGCAACCGCCGCTGCCCCGCCGCCGGGCGGGTGATGGCGGAAAAACAGGCAGGTGAAGCCAAGCGAAAGGAGGTGAAACAATGAAGCTGGAGATCAACAACAAGGGCGGTCAGATGGTGAAGGCCCCCAAGGTCTGCCCCGGCAAAAAGCCGGTGAAGGCCAAGGGCGGCGACCTGCGCGCCGGCGCGCAGGCCAAGGGCAAGCAGTGATGCAGGCGAAGAGGGAAAGGAGGAAAGCCCATGGAGAGCGAAGAGCGCGCCCTGCCGGAACAGGAAACGCCCGACGCACAGGAGGAAAGCGCCGCGACCGACGCCGCCCCGGCAGAACTGCCCCCGGCAAAGAGCGGGGAAGACGAAGGCCCTTTGGCGGCGCAGACGCTGCCGGGCACGCCGCTGGCCCAGTTTGCCCTGGAGCAGGAGCTGGCCCGGGGCCGGCGGCTGCTGGACGAGCAGCTGCGCATCATCCAGGCGGTGGACCCGGCGGTGAAGGGCCTGGCGGACCTGCGCGCCCAGCCGGAGTTCGGCCGCTTTGACCAGCTGGTGAAGAGCGGCATGGCCATCAGCGACGCCTACAAGCTGGCCTGCTTTGACCGGCTGGGCCGCCAGCAGGCGGCCGCGGCCCGGCAGGCGGCCATCAACGACGTGCGGGCCAAGGAGCATCTGGCCCCGGTGGGCGGCGGCCAGGCGGCGGAGGACGGCCTCACCGACGAGATCATCCGCAACTACCGCCAGTACAACCCGCGGTGGACCCGCGCCCAGATCGCGGCCTTCCACCGCAGCTACAAGCAAGGAGTGTGAGAGCATGTTTCGTATCTACAAGCGGGCCATCGGCGACGTGGAGCCCTTTGAGTATCTGCCCGGCGCGGAGGGGCTGACCCTTGGCAGCGCCGCCAAGGTGGCTTCCGGCCAGCTGGCCAAGTGCGGCGCGGCGGAAAAGCCCGCCTACATCGTGGCGGGCGTCAAGCGGGAGGACGGCGATTACCCGGTCATCCGCGCGCTGCCCACCACCATCTTTGAGACCGAAGCCTCCGGTGCGGTGGCCGCCGACAAGGTGGGCACCACCCTGCAGCTGAACGAGACCGCCGACGGCGTGACCACCACCGCGAACGGCCCCTTCACCGTGACCTGGGCCGACGGCAGCGCCCTGGTGCGGGGTTACTTCGAGCCCGCGGCAGCCTCTGTGTAAGGAAAGGAGAGGGAGAGTATGAGCATCATCTTCAGCCAGGGGTCCGGCGTTGCCGACTCGGTGTTCGGCAAGAGCCAGGCCCCCATCAAGGCCATGATCGAGAGCGGCGTGGAGGCCTTCCAGCAGTTCAGCGCCGTGGACAAGGTGTTCAGCATGGACACCACCAAGAACTACGCCGAGAAGTACACCAGCGAGACGAGCCTGGGCGACTTCGCCGACGTGGGCGAGAACGGCGCCTACCCCAAGATCAGCATGCGGGAGGGCTACTCCAAGGTCATCGAGCCCACCACCTGGAAGTCCAGCTTTGAGGTCACCCAGGAGATGGTGGAGGACGCGAAGATCGGCAAGGTGCGCCGCCGCGCCAACATCTTCACCACCAGCTACAACCGCACCCGCGAGAAGTTCGCCGCCAGCCTGGTGTCCGGCGGTCTGGAGAACTCCGTGAAGTTCGGCGGCAAGACCTATTCCACCACCAGCGCCGACGGTGTGTCCCTGTTCAACACCGCCCATCCCAGCATCACCAAAAAGGGCATGACCCAGTCCAACCGCTTCAAGGGCGCCTTTTCCACCGAGATGCTGGACGCGGTGCAGGAGAAGATGCAGGCTTTCACCGACGACGACGGCAACCTGTTGAACGTGGCCCCCGACACCATCATCATCCCCAACGTGGGCAGCCTCAAGCGCGCGGTGCTGGCGGTAGTGGGCAGCGATCTTGACCCCAACACCTCCAGCAACGCCCTCAACTTCCAGTGTGGCCTGTGGAACGTCATCGTCTGGCCGTACCTGCCCACCGCCATCGGCGGCAAGCCCTACTTCCTGCTGATGGACAGCCAGTTCAAGGACAACTATGAGTGCCTGCCCTGGCTGGACCGCGTGCCCCTGAGCGTGCGCAGCGACATCGACATGAACACCGACGCCAATGTCATCAAGGGCCGCGCCCGCTTCGGCGCGGGCTTCAACAACTGGCGCTGCATCGCCATCTGCGGCGAGGGTGTGGAGGGCACGGAACTCTCCGCCTGAAACCGCTTTTCCCACGGTGCGGCGGGGCGCAAAGCGCCCCGCCGCCTGGCACGGAGGTGAAACATGAAGGAAAAAGGACAGGAAAGAAGGCGCCGCGCCTTCTGGCAGGCCCGGCTGGACGACGCCCGCCGCCAGTACGCGGAAAAGCGCGCGCGGATGGACCGCCGGGAAGACTGCTACAAAGGCACCCGGCAGATCCCGGCGGCGGGAGGCGGCGTGGCCAAGGCGGCGGGCAACGTGCGCAACATCATCTATGAGCTCATCGAGAGCCAGGTGGACGCCAGCATTCCCCAGCCCCGGGTCACCGCGGTGCACCCGGAGGATCGGCAGCTGGCCAAAAAAGCCGAGGCCATGCTGCTGGCCCAGATCCGCCAGCACAACTTCAAGGAACTGAACGACGAGCAGGAGCGCACCGTGCCCATCCAGGGCGGGGCCTTCTGGCACGTGGAATGGGACCCGGAAGGGGGCTTCCACTGCCAGATGGGCGACCTCTCGGTGGAACTGCGCCACCCGAAACAGGTCATTCCCCAGCCGGGAGTGTATGACCTGGAAAAGATGGACTACCTCTTCGTGCTGGTGAGCCAGAGCCGCCGCGCGCTGGAAAAGCGCTACGGCGTTCAGCTGCCGGAGGAGGGGGAGAGCGACGCAGCCGCACGCACTTCGGCGGAGGACGGCGCCGTGGAGGGCCTTGTGACCCAGAACATCGCCTATTACCGCAACGGCGCGGGGGGCGTGGGATGCTTCAGCTGGGTGGGGGATGTGACCCTGGAGGACATGGAGGACTACCAGGCCCGCCGCCTGTGGGTGTGCGCCGGGTGCGGCGCGCCGGTGGAACCGCCCCGGGGCGGAAAGGCCGCCCGCTGCCCGGCGTGCGGGGCGAAAAGCGCCCGCTGCGAGCCGGTGCTCAGGCAGGCCCTGCCCCATGACGTGAGCCTGCCCGGCGGCGAGGTGCTGGCAGCGGTGAGCGAGGGCCCGGCGCGTCCGGTGGTGAACCCGGACGGCACTTTGCAGCGGGACGAAGCCACCGGCGAGGTCATCCTGATGCCGGGCGAGGTGCGGCCCACGGTGGTGCCCGCCTACCGCCCCCGGCGCTATCCGCTGGTGCTGCGGCGCAACGTGCGCCTGTTCGGCCAGCTGCTGGGGGCCAGCGACGTGGACGCGGTGGAGGACCAGCAGGTGGCCATCAACAAATACGGCACCAAAATTCAGGAAAAGCTGCTCAAGGGCGGCAGCTACGTCACCCTGCCCCAGGGGGTGAACATCGAGACCACCGACCGGGAGCTGAAGATCATCCGGCTGAAAAACCCGGCGGACAAGGCCCTCATCAGCGTGCTGAACATCCAGCCGGACACCAGCCGCGACCAGCAGATGCTGGAGGTGAACTACAGCTGGGCCAAGAGCACCCTGGGCATCACCGACGCCTTCCAGGGCAAATACGACTCTTCGGCCACCAGCGGCGTGGCAAAGCAGTTCTCCGCCAACCAGTCGGCGGGGCGGCTGCAGTCCAAGCGGGAGATGAAAAACCAGGCCTACGCCCGGCTCTACAAGCTGATGTTCCAGTTCATGCTGGCCTACGCCGACGAGCCCTATCCCATGACCCTGCGCGGGCCGGACGGCACGGTGGAATACGCCCATTTTGACCGCTACGAGTTTTTGAAGCGGGACGCGGCGGGCCAGCTTTACTGGAACGACGAGTTTCTTTTTGATGTGGACCCGGCCTCCAACCTGGCCTCCAACCGGGAGACACTCTGGTCCATGATCGACCAGAAGTATCAGGCGGGAGCCTTCGGGCCGCTGGGCAAGACGGCCAGCCTCTACCGGCTGTGGAGCCTGCTGGCCGAGACCGGCTATCCCCATGCCGAGGCCATGAAGGCCAGCGTGGGCCAGCAGATGGAACAGGAGCAGGGCGGGCAGAACGCCCTGCCCGGGGAAGGAGGGAGCACGCCGTGACCTGGAAGGAAGTGAAGCTGGCCACGCTGCAGAAGATGTTCAGCGCCGAGGGCCTTTCCATCAACGAGGCGGACGACAGCGTCAGCGAATACATCAACGCCATGCCCCAAGCGGCCAACGAGGGGCTGCAGCTTTTGTGCACCGCGGGCAAGTATCTGCGCCGGTGCCTGGAACTTGAGCCGGGCGCGGTGGGGGCGACCCGCACCGTGGACCTGAAGGCGGCCGCGCCCGACCTTTACCGCATCGAGCAGCTGGAGATCTACGCCTTCGACGAGACGGGCGCGCCGGTGCCGGTGCGGGGGGCGAAGCTGGTGGCCGGGCGGTATCTGGTGCTGACAAACCAGCCGGGCGGAAAGCTGGCCCTCTATTACAACGCCTGGCCCCAGCCGGTGACCCACGCCACGGCGGACGATGAGGAGCTGCCCCTGGACCCGGAGGTGGCGGTGCTGCTGCCCCTCTACATGGCCAGCCAGCTCTACAAGGACGACGACGTCACCCTGGCCACCATGTACCGCAACGAATTCGAGGTGGCCTTCAGCCTGCTCCAGCGGGCGGACAGCGGCGAGGTGGGGGGCGAATTCACCTGCGCCACGGGGTGGTGGTGAGATGGCCCGGTTTGCAGTGCCCGCCCAGCCGTCCCGCAGCGTTTTGTGCGTGGACCGGCTGTTGGGCGTGGACATGACCAACGACCCCGGCAACGTGGCCAAGGAGCAGAGCCCCTGCGGCGACAACATGATCCGGGATGTGCCCGGCAAGGTGCGCAAGTGCATGGGCTATCAGCGCATCGCCACTCTGTCAGGCGCGGTGCACGGCTGCCACTTTTTCAAGGATGAGGCGCTGGTGCACGCGGGCGAGGCGCTGTTCCGCATCGCCCGCGACTGGCAGGGTGAGCCCGAGCAGGTGTACGAGGGCATGGCGGATTCCGCCAGCCGCAGCTGGCTGTTGGACGGGCGGCTGTTCATCGCCGACGGCAAGGCATTGCTGGTGTACGATGGCGAGACGGTGCAGCCCGCCGCCGCGATGGCCAAGGTGCCGCTGTTCACCATCGCCCGGCCCCCGGCGGGGGGCGGCGTGCAGTACGAGCCGCTGAATCTTTTGCAGCCCAAATTCACCGAGCGCTTTGCCGGCACCGAGGCGGATACCGTCTATTGCATGAGCTTTTCGGGCCTGGATGAGACGCCGGTGACCGTGCGCCTGTTGGAAAAGACCGGCGAGTGGCAGGAGCTGACCGAAGGCGAGGACTTCACGGTGGACCGGGAGACGGGGCAGGTGACCTTTGAGACGGCCCCCGGCAAAAGCCCGGTCACCGGCGAGGACAACGTGGAGATCACCGCCGCCCGCACGGTGACGGGCTATGCCGACCGCATCAACAAGTGCGACGTGGGCGCGCTGTTCGGCGTGGGCGGCGCGGCGGACCGGCTGTTTTTGTCCGGCAACCCGGATCTTCCCAACTACGACTGGTTCAGCGGCCAGAACGACGGCACCTACTGGCCGGACACCGGTTACTCGGTGCTGGGCGGCGGCGCGGGGGCGGTGATGGGCTACTCGGTCATCGAGAACTATCTGGCCGCCCACAAGGACGCGGGCGAGACCGAGCGCAACGTCATCCTGCGCCGGGGCGACCTGGTGGACGACGAGCCCGCCTTTCCCATCGTGAACACGCTGCAGGGGCCCGGCGCGGTGGCCAAGGGCAGCTTTGCCTATCTTGCCTCGGAGCCGGTGTTCCTCACGGCGCTGGGCGTCTACGCCGTCACCCCCAGCGACATCAGCGGCGAGCGCTACAGCCAGAACCGCAGCTACTATCTAAACGGCGCCCTCACAAAAGAAACAGGGCTTGCGGCGGCTTCGGCAGCGGTGCACCGGGATCTTTACTGGCTGTGCCTTAACGGCAAAGCCTACATCCTGGACGGCATGCAGGACCTGGGGGTACGCAGCGGCGAGCCCTACAGCACCCGCCAGTACGCCTGCTTTTACCGCACCGGCATTTCCGCTTCGAGCATCTGGACCGACGGAGACCAGCTGTTCTTCGGTGACGAAAAAGGCGGGGTGTTCCGGTTCTATTCCGACCCCACCCTGCCCGAGAGCTACAACGACGACGGCACGGCCATCCATGCCGTGTGGGAGACGCCGGACCTGGGCGGCAAGCTGTTCTACAAAAACAAAAGCTTCTGCCGCTTTGCGGTGCAGCTCACCCCGGCGGCGGCCACCAGCGTGGCGGTGTGGGCGCAGAAACGGGGCGGCTGGCGCCTGGTGCGCAAAGAGGAGCGCAAGGCGCGGTATCTCAGCTACCGGCGCTGGTGCTATTCCAAGTTCACCTACTCCAACGACAGCACCACCAAGACCCTGCACGGCAAGCTGCGCATCAAGCGGGTGGACAAGGCGCGATTCCGCTTTGAGAACGACGAGCTCAACGAGCCCTTCGGCCTGATGGCCTGGGCGCTGGAATTCACCGAGAACGGAAACTACAAAGGATGACAGGAAAGGAGCAATGCAATGGCATTTGAGCGCATCACCGACGGCGACCTGCTGGGAAAAGGCAACCTTGGCCGTCCGGATACGCCCGGCGTGGACACCGCCGAGATGCAGCGCATCCTGGATGAGCTGCCGAGGGACGTGATCGTGCCGGCCTTCAACCGGCTGTCGGAACAGCTGGAAGCCCAGAGCGCCGCGGCAGGCCTTGGGGCCGCCGTGCCTGCGGGCCTGCCGGAGGACACGCCCGCCACGGTGCAGGGGACGTTGGAGGCGGCCCTGAACAAAAGCGGCGCGCACGCCGCCCGCATCGACAACCCCCACGCGGTCACCGCCGCCCAGGCCGGGGCCTACACCAAAGAGGAGACCGACGCGGCCATCGCCCAGCGGGTGGTGGAGATCGGCGCCGGCGACATGGCCCAGGCGGTGTATGACCCCACCGGGCAGAAAAAAGATGTGTTTGCCGCCATCGGCCAGGCGGTGGCCGGCGCGGGCCACATGGAAAAAAGTGTCTATGCTGCCAAAGGCGAGGCGGGGGCTGTGGACCGGGCTCTCACCGCGGACGCGGCCCTCACCGCCGCGGCGGCGGACGACGGCGTGAAGGTCTACACCCATTCAAAAAGCGGCGCGGTGCACGAATTCACCGGCAAAGGCGCCAACGGGCGTGCCCTTCTCACCGCCGATGTGGAGGCGGGCGACACCTTCACGGTGAACGGGGAGCCGGCGGAAGCTTACCTCGGCACCGAAGAGGCGGCGCGGGCCATGGCGGGCAGCCCCTGGAACGGCAGGTGGGTCAGCTTTGTGTTCGATGGCGAGACCTTAAATTTTAAGGGCGGGGATGGGCTGACTGCCGCCGACAAGGCAAAGCTCATCCCCGAAAACATCCGGGCAGGAGTGACACTGTTTGATGGAACTGCGAAGGAGGTAACGGGCCAGCTGCATTCCATCGAACAGGAGCCCCAGTTCGCGATCACGATGTATTATGCCAGTCAATGTTGGACGCCGTCCCAGTACAAGAACACGATCACGGAATATGTGACCTATTCCGTTGCGGCGGACAACAACATCACCATTCGCATCGTAAAGGCGTTCAAAGGCATGGCGGTGGTATTCAACAATGTGAGCACCAATATCCCCGCAAATCAGATCAGAACGTTCGAGGCCGGCGAAAGCTACGTGATGAGCCAGTACACCTCGCAGAGGGGCGGTACGCTTGCCATCTGGAAGCTGGATTGAGGAGGGCAAATGGAGAAAGCACTGGATATCTCAAAGCACCAAAACACTTTTTCGCCGTCGGCAGCGCGGGCGGCGGGGATTTCCACGGTCATCCTGCGGGCGGCCTACGGCGGCGCGCGGGACGTGCGGTTCGAGCGGTTTGCCGCCGATTGCCGGGCAGAGGGCCTTCGGGTGGGGGCGTACATCTTTCTGACCCACCACTACTACAATAAAAACAAGGGCAGTGCTGAGACCGCCCGCACCCTTCTGAGCGGGCAGATCGACGCGCTGCTGGAAACGCTGCAAGGGCGGGGCATCACCAGCTGGGTGGCGCTGGATCAGGAACTGGAGGCGGGGCAGACCATGGCCCTGGCCCCGGCACAGAACACCGCGCTGCTCAACGAGGCCGCCGCAAGGATTCGTGCGGCGGGTTATGCCCCCTGCGTTTACTGTTCTGCCAGCTGGGCCAAAAGCCGCCTTGTGACAGATCAGCTGAACTGCCCGGTGTGGCTGGCCTATTATTACGCCGACCCTTACGACCCGGACTTCGACGGCTGCAGGGCCCTTGAGGATGTGAACACTGCCTGGGGCGAGTACACCCGCAGTCTGGGCCGCAAGCTCTGCGGCTGGCAGTTCGGGCGCATCGGCTACGGCGCAAAATACGGCGCGGGCAGCGCCAATGTGGACCGGGACTGGATCTATTTCCAGCCCAGCGAAGAGGAGGAGGAAACGCCTGTGTTTGTGTCGGATACATTGAAGATCGGCCCCGTTTCTGTGGGGGACCGGGCCGCTCTCCGCGCTTTGGCGGAGAGCCTGAACGCGCCTGCGGTGGACGCGGACGACTATCTCATCGTGGGCCCCATGGACTCCGCCAGCCGGGACGCGGTGGCGGGCAGGGCGCTGGCCCTGGGCCTTTTCTGCGAGGACTATGCCGTGCCCTCCGGCCCGGAAGAGGGAACGGGTGGCGCAGAGCAGTCGGAGGTGCTGGCGGCACTGGGGCGCATTGAAAAGAGTCAGGCGGCGCAGACGGAACAGCTGGCCGCCCTGGCGGAAAAACTGCGCGCCGCCGGCGGCGCGCTGGCGGGATGAAAGGAGGAGCATCCATGGACAACAACAATATCTTTGTGGCGGTGAAGGCCGCCATCGTGGGGGTGTTCGGCGCGTTCGGCGCGGCCTTCGGCTGGCTGGGCTGGCTGGTGCTGGCCTGGGTGGCGTGCATGGCGGTGGACTGGCTCAGCGGCTCTTCGGCGGCCATGCAGGCGGGCCGGTGGTCCAGCGCCAGGGCCCGCGGCGGCATCTGGCACAAGGCGGGCATGATCGTGGTGGTCATCGTGGCGGCGCTGGCCGACGCGGTGCTGAGTATGGTGGTGTCCAAAATGCCGGGTCTGCCCATCGATTACACGGTGCTGCTTCTGCCGATGGTGCTGGTGTGGTACATCCTCACCGAGCTGGGCAGCATTCTGGAAAACGCCGCCGCCATGGGCGCGCCGGTGCCCCAGTTTCTGATCCGCATCCTGGCCAGCGCCAAGGACACGGTGGAAGACGCCGCAGGCGAAGCGTGATGAAAAGGAGGAAGTGAAGAATGGCATTTGTGGAAGGCACCGGCGGCCCGGTGAACGGCACCGGCTGGAAGAACCAGAACAAGGGCCAAAGCCAGAGCAGCGCCTCCAAGGGCGGCTCCGGCGGCGCATCCTATGACCTGAGCTGGCTGCAAAGCCTCTATGCCCAGCAGCAGGCGGCGGCCGCCGCGGCGGAACAGGCCAAGCGGGCTGCGGCTCAGCAGGCCTACGAGCGCAGCATGGCGGCGCTGAACGCCGCCTACAACGGCCAGATCCAAGCGCTGAAAAACAACTATAATTCCACCCTGGGCCAGCTGCAAAGCGACTATGAGAACGGGGCCGCAGGGGTGAACTTCAACGCGGACAACGCCCTTCAGCAGGCCTACATCAACCAGATGATGACCCTCAAGAGCCTGCCCCAGCAGCTCTCGGCCCAGGGCATCGGCGGCGGCGCGGCCGAGACCACGCTGGCGGGCGTCTACAACAACTACGGCAACAGCCGCAACGAGATCGACGTGGCCCGCGGCCAGAGCCTGGGCGACTTGCTGGCCCAGCTGAACGCCGGCAGGACCCAGGCCCAGCAGGCCTACAATAGCCAGCTCTCCGACGCGCAGGCCGCCCGCCTCGCCTACGAGATGCAGCTGGAGCAGAATCTGGCCAACGCCATCGCGGACGCCGCCACCGTGAACTACGACCAGCAGTTCCAGATCAGCAGCCAGTATCTGGAGCAGATGTCCAAGCTGCAGAGCGAGATGGCCTCCGCAGCCCAGAAGGCGAGCCAGACCTCCATCAGCGCGTCCAACGCGCAGCAGCCCAAGAGCGTGCAGCAGAAGGAACTGCTGGAGCAGGTGTGGCGCAGCGCCTGGCAGAACGCAAAGAACGCCGGCGCCAGCAGCTCCGACGCCCTGCAGGCCGCCAACGCCGCGGCTGCCCAGTATGTGGTGGAGGGCGTGGGCAGCAAGCTGTTCACCAAGGCCGAAGCCAACAGCTGGCTGGAGCAGATCGCGATGAACCGCACCTGACGGCCGTTTCAAAACACAACGGCAAAGCCGCCCGGGCCATTTGAACAGGTCCAGCAAAAAAAGGACGGTGGCAAAATACCCCCTGATGCAGGAAAACAAGCTGCATCAGGGGGTATTGTCATGGAAAATCACGCTTATTCCTTGATTTGTTAGTCTATTTGTTGGTTTATCACTGCTTTCCAGCGTGTTTGAGGTGTGTTTTAAAATCGCGAGAGCAAAACAAAAACCCCGCAAACCGTCTGCTTAAACCGGTTTGCGGGGTTTTAAATGGGGCTGTTAATGCGATTCGAACGCACGACCTCATCCTTACCAAGGGGGAACTGAATGGCTTGATATAGCCATTTGTGAGTGCCTCGTGCCAAAAACGTGCCAAACGGCTGTTCTTTTTTTCGATTTACTCCACCATCTTAGAGAACTCATTGGCAGTAAATTCCCGGCTCTGGCGGTTGCGGATGTACTTCTTATTCGTTACGTCAAAATCCGTGTGCCCAATCAGCTTAGCAATGACTTCCGGTTTAACACCAGACTGATACAGCATCAGGGCAAATGTATTTCGGGTGCTGTGCGGAGTGATTTTATCGCCGTACTCGTCTGTGGTCGGTATACCACACAGGGCAAGCACTTCCGGGAAATACTTGCGCAGATACCGGTCATAGGTGGGATGCTTGCCGTCCAGCACAATCAGCCAATCACCCGGAGTGGCCATAAAATACTCGATAAACGGACGGATTTTTGCGTGGATAGGTACTTCACGGTTGCGCCCCTCGGCGGTCTTGATGCCGCCCACGCAGTAGCCGTGGGGGTAGTCGCCGCGCTCATTGTTCTCAGGGTCGAGATGGACATCGGCCTTTTTCATTTGCAGGAGCGCCTCGGCCCGCCAGCCCATATAGATATAAATCAGCACCAGCTTTACCGCGTCATTGTCAGTGTGAGCGAACAAACGGTCAATCATGTTGTGCGAAAAAACACCGTGAGCCTTGGATACTTCGCCGTCAACAGAAACAAGGTCGCCGTAGTTTGTGGTGATAATGTTGGAGCCGATAGCTTCTTCGCAAATCAGCTTGACGAGATTGCGAATTTTCATACGGCTCTCACGGGACAAGGGTGCAGCTTTCTGTGCGCACAGGGCATTGTAGCGTGCCCGTTCACTGGGCTTCATCGCCGCCACTTCATCAGCCGTGCGCTCTTTGTAGCGCTTGTGCGTTGTGGCGGACATAATAAGGGCTTCGTAGTCCGCTTTAGTCAAATCGCGCATTTTCCGGCTCTGCAGGGCGCAAAGATGTGACCAGGCCATCGAAATGCCCTCTTTCCCTTTGTCGGATAACCGGGCGTAACGAGTGGAGGCAAGATAAGCCTGATACACTTGCCCTAAGGTGTAATTGTATTTGTCAGCAGCCAGCGCCTTGCGGTCATCGTAGCTGCGTATCGCTGCCGCAGCAGCGCTCTCGGTCACATAGGTGCCAAGGGAGAGAGCGTGTCCACCCCTCATAATACGTGATTGATATTTTCCCGAAGGCAACAGGCGTATGCTGCCGTCGCCATTGCGATGCTTTTTCTTTGCTTTGGGCGGCTTTGCTTCCCTGCACTGCTTTTTGCCGCAGTTCGGGCAAAAGCGAAAGTGGTCGGCAATCTCCTCGCCACAACGTTTACACATCATGGTGCGTATCCTCCAATCCAATATAGCGCAAAAAAGGGATACGCGGTATTTTGAGTTGTGAGCCGATACGCGTCACCGGGAACCCGAGTGCAGATGCATCTTCCCGCGCTTGATTGCGGATGCTCTGGGGGTCTACCCTCAAAATATCCGCAATATCGCCCGCGGTCAAAAAGGCTTCTTTGCTGTGTTGCAAATCGTATAAATTCATGGGGTGTCAGTCCTTATCATAGATAATGGCTGACGACCACATCGCAGCGGCTATGGCCCAAATTATGGGACACGGCCATCAATATCCCCTTGTCATAAGTTTTGCCTTTGCGGTCTGCCCGGCAGCGATAGAGCCGCCCGGAGGCCGCTTCCTGTGCCTCATAGTATCGGTACAGGTCTTGCGCGTATTGGGCGCGTAGATAGTGCAGCGGCATATCCTTGGGCAGAGCCGAGCGCGAAAACAGACGTTGCTTGCTGCCGGTCTTAGCGGCTTTGGGATTCCGTGCGTAGGCGGCAAAAATTTCTTGCACAGCGGCTTCGTAAGCAGGCAGGACAATCGCCTCCCTCTCCTTGCCGCCTTTCTCGCGGAGATGCACATACAAATGTCCATCCCGTGCAATCAAATCATCCGCCGTCAGCCCAAGAATACCGCCCCGCCGTGCCCCGCAGGCGCGGGCAATCGTGCGCACCGCTTCTTGCTCCGGCGTATGATGCCGGGTGTCTGCCGCGCTCGTTTGCCGCCCGCGCTTGATATCGGCGCGGTGGCGGGCGGGCAGATGCTCAACAGCGAACAATGACGCATAATCAGCGCCGTAGACCGAACACAGAGCATAGACCCGCGTGCGTATCGTCCATGCGGAAAGCCCCCGCGCCTGCATTTCAGCGTAATAGGCCGGAAGATACGGGCGGCACTCGTCCAGTCGCTTGCACCCGTATCGGGCAGCAATCCAGCGCAGGGCCGTCAATGCTTGCTTAACATAGGTGGCGTACGATGATGTGGCGTACAGCCCCGTGATTTGGGTGTAATGCGATTGCGTCCGCTGTGCCTCGGCGCGGGCCGCCTGCTTGGCAGCGTGTTTGCTCTGGCCGCGCTTATCACGCTGGGCAAGAGCCGTTTTGACCTCATGGGTCAAACGCTTGGTCACAGTTTTGGACAACATCCTGTACACCCCTCTGCTATGTGTGGGCTAAGGCTGACACCACCTGCCGCAATGCCCCGGCACGGGCCCTATGGGTAAAGGCAAGCCGGACGATAACGCTCAATCTGGGGGCGTGCCCGCGCATATCGGGCCGTATATACTGCACCGTGGCCTTATCATGGTGCGCATACATTTGGTCATTGATAATTATCGATTTGATTTTTGTGCTGTGTTGCCCGTGATATGGTCACCCCTATGCGTGGGACGCAAGAACACAACAAGTTTGCCCGGCGATCCTCGCGAAGCGAGGGCCGCCGGGCTTATAAAACACCATATGCTATTTGTTCTTATCGCAAATTTCACTTTTCTATCTCATTTCTTATAACCCCCTATTATGCAAAGAAAAAAGGCGGTAGCTAAACAGCTACCGCCTGAAATCCGCAGTTGGCAAGTTCCCCCAAACTGGCGCACTTGTCCCACGGAATTTTCGGAACACCCTAAATCCTGTTCGTGTTGTAGAGCAGGTTTTGATGATTCTGTGCTTATATTATATTACACTTGCTTCCGAAGGTCGATGACGGATATCGCAACGTATCAGTCAATATCGTCTTCTACTTCCAGTACGTGAAAAGCAGGGCAGTCAAAAAATTCATACAGCGAAATCTTCATGCCATCGCACAGCAGTTTGATTGTTACAACGCCGGGGTTTTTACTTGTGCCGTAGATAATGTTTTTTACCGTCGTTGGCGGCACACCAGCCGCCCGGGCAAGAGAGTTGATATTGTAGCCCTTTTCGGCACAAAGCTGTTGTATCCGTATGGCCACTGCCTTTTGTGTCTGCATCCCATCACCGTCCATTTATAGTCTTTCCGCTTCTCGTAGTGTAATTTAAGGCGATAGGCAACAAAGACTTTATATGGACTTTTGCGATTGAACGGAGTATAATACTGACAATACCACTTTATTTAAGGAGGAAAACATGAAAAAAGCAGTTTTACTTGCGACTGTGTGTTTGATGCTGTGCCTTGTGGCTTGCGATAATCAGGACGTGTCAAGCAATTCCACGGGCAGCAGCGCATCGGTAAGTTCGGTCGCCTCTGATGCAAATTCCGCTGCAAGCAGTGCGGCATCCGGTAGTAAGACGGATGGGGAAGAGGTTGCGTCCGCCTCTTCTTCGGCGCAAGAGGCCGCAAACAGCAAAACAAGCGCATCAACAGCTTCATCCAACAAGCAAGGCGGGAGTAACAACAAAACCCCTGGTGCGACGCAGGCCCCGGCAGGAAATGGCAGCGGTAACAAGACGCCTGCCCCCACCCCTGCACCTGCGCCTGACCCCACTCCTGCGCCTGCGCCCAATCCGACTCCGGCTCCTGATACCGGTAACAATGACGGTAATCTGGTGACCGGTGGCGGCAACATCAATGACATTATTCCTGGAGCCCCTGAGAAGAATCCTGATGGTACTTGGGAGGGTGATGGCGGAAACGCAACCCCTGGTGACCAAGTTATTCCTCCGGAACCGGACCCTGCCCCTCCTGCTGATAATGGCAATCTGGTGACTGGCGGTGGTAATATCAATGATATTATCCAGGGCGCTCCTGAGCAGAATCCCGATGGAACTTGGGAAGGTGATGGCGGAAACGCAACCCCTGGTGACCAAGTTATCCCTCCAGAGCCCACTTTCTAAGGAGCCTACAAGAAGAGACCTCATAAAGAGGTCTCTTCTTTTTTTGTCGGATTGCTTTACTAAAAACTTGTTTCTCCCCGAAAAGTAAAGATACTGGGCGTAGAAATGCCCGGCGATCCGCCGGGCATTTTTGCTTTATAAAAACGGTACCTTTGAGCGGGGGACATAACGTATCAGTGTGTCCCTATTATGCAGAGTTTCGCCAGCAGCCTCGCAAATAGCCTTGTATTCGCTATCGCTTATCATGCCGCCGAAAATACGCTCAGGACGCTCGAGACCATGACTGCTTATTATACGTCGATGGCCTTTTGGCAGCGGAGCACAAGTGTCCAGATACATCGTCTTGGTCAGATATGTGGCAAGGGCGTCATAATCTTTTTGAGTGTTGCCTACCCTCTCAACTAGACAATATCCGCGCTGCCCAAATGCAGGAGTCGCAAAGCAGCCGATGCCAGCTGCCATACGCCGATATATAATTGACGGCAAGCCCTTGTCGGCCATGCTGTAGGGTTGCAGCATATCAAGAGGCATATCCGTCATCATAATATGCCCATGCCAGCGGCCAGGCGAAATTTCGTCGTTGTTTGACAGCTCAGGCACAATGATATATCCAATCGGTTCGTTGCTGTGGCGCTTGATGTTGCGCAGCCCGCCTTTGCACGCCCGCACCACATCCTCCCTTGTGGGGGGGCTGCCATCCGTGTGGTTTCCCAACGTCAGCGTGATGAAGAAACCGAAATTGTTGGAGTGCAAGATGTCAGCTACAATGCGCCGTGACCGAGACAAGGATGTACGTTTGTTTTCCCGTTCTCGCTCGCTAATAGAATTTGGCAACATAGTAATGTTGTTTGGCGATGCCTGCGTGACAATCTTTATGACATCAGGCCCACAACGATAGGCTTGTATATTATGGCTCATGATTTTAGATGATTCTCCTTTCTGCACCGTGACACCGAGCAACTCCAAAAGCCATCTGATGTTTGGTCGAAAAGTGTCACGCTAAATCCAGTCCCTTTCCGCCGACACGGCGGGCAGAGATGTAGTTTTATTTGCGAACATACGGCGAAATAAACACAGAATACACGTCCTCAGATGGTATAGAAAAGTAGTCCATCATTGCTTGGATAGCCCAGAGCGGCCATTGTATGGTACCGCACATATACCTCGACAGGGTGGCCGGGTCAACGTTCAGGACATCCATCGCAACCTGCCCTTGTTTCAGTCCATGCTGGGCATACTTACCATGCAGGTACGTTTTCGATTCTTTCATCGTCATAATTACACCTCCTTTCCGGTTGCTAAGATGATAGAGCGCTTTTCGGGGTAAAAACATCCCAAGCTCTTTGTACATACTATTCTTTTTACTTTTCGGGGCAAAACAATAAAAAACAATAAAAAATAACAGGTTACCCCGTACTATAACTTCGTTATAGTACGGAATAACCCGTTATATGTGTTTTTTCATGCCAAACGCGTGCCAAACGCCAGGCGATTTCATGCCTTTTGAGACCACAAGAGAAAAAGAAAAAGCCGCTTGAACAACGTGTTCAAGCGGCTTTCTGGAGCTGTTAATGCGATTCGAACGCACGACCTCATCCTTACCAAGGATGTGCTCTGCCGACTGAGCTATAACAGCAAATGGCGACCCGGATGAGGCTCGAACTCACGACCTCTAGCGTGACAGGCTAGCGTTCTAACCGACTGAACTACCGGGCCACATCGCGATTGGCGACGTGTTTTATTATATCCAACGAAGGGAAGAATGTCAACACTTTTTTTCAAAAAATGATGAAGAAAAAAACAGGAGCTTATCCGCCGCCGGGGGCTTGACTTTCTGCAAGTTTTTTTGTATAGTAATGAAGTGCTCAAAACATAGGGGTATAGCTCAGCTGGTAGAGCAGCGGTCTCCAAAACCGCGTGCCGAGGGTTCGAATCCTTCTGCCCCTGCCAAAAAAGAACGCCGCGCCAGCGGCGTTTTTTTTGTGCGAAGGGCAGAGGATACCCGAGGCACGCGGAGCGTGCCGGGCGCCCGCGCCGAGCGCCGCCGGTGGCGGATGCAGCGAAGGGGCGGGTGGCGCAGCGGTCAAAATTCCGTGGGGCGGCAAAGCCGCCCCGGGAATTTTGGGCACCGCAAGAGGGAGGCGGCTGCCCGTTTTTGCTTAGCTGCCGGCAACAATGGAAGAAAAAGAACAGGCAGGCCGCCGGCGGCAAGGGAAAACGCAAAGGTAAGCGCAAAACACCAAGGGCCCGGTCATGCCGGCCGGGCCCTTGGGTTTCATGGGTTCAATTGGGCAGCGAGAACTCCGCCACCCGCCAGCCGCCGGCGGTGAGCTCCAGCCGCACCGGTGTGGCGGCAGCCTCCACGGGGGTGTATACGTTGCCCGGGCCCCAACCGGCAAAATTTTCGTCGTCCTCGTCCAGATAGAGCGACAACTGCCAGAACAGCAGGCTGCCATCCGGCTGCAAAACGGGCTCGGTGAACACCGCGCCGCAGTAGGCAATGTAGCCGCCCCGGTCGCTTATCATAAAACGGATGGTGTCGTTCTCACCCTGATAGAACAGGGAGGGTTCGGGGCGCGCGTCAGCAGCAAGGGGGCCGCCCAGCATCTCGCCGGATGCTTCGGGGGTGAAAATGCAGTTCAGGAACTGCTCCAACTCGCTGTAGCGAACATACAGCGCGCCCTCTGTGGAGGTGTAGCTCCAGGTGGCCTCATCGTATTCGCTGGGATCAATGCCGTGGTGCGCCCCGTGGTGATGAGCCAAAAAGTAATGGGCGGAGGCCAGGGCGGCGGCGGCCTGCTCGTCCAGGGCGGCGGGCACAATGTAGGAGGCGGACCTGTCGTAAAGGGACGCCACCCAGGGAACTTCCACTGTGACCTGCTGCACGGAGATTTTGGGCAGAACGTACCCTTCGGCATGGATGGACATGGCCCCTTCAGGCGGTGGATAGTCCGGGTCGTCCAGCTCGGAGAAAGAACCGGCGGGCAGGCCGAAGGCGGCGTCGGCCTCCTCCAGAGTCCCCTCCCAGGCCCGGATGCGCAATTCCACCTGTTCGGGCCAGAGGACCTGTTCGCCCAGCGAAAGCTCCGCGGGCTCCATGGTGCAGTCAGGGGCGTTGGCGGGCATGGCGGCCCGCCAGTCCTCCAGGCTGACTTCCTGCGCCGCGGGGGCGGAGGAAGGGGTGGATCCGGGGTCCGGCGACGGGGCGGAAGCGGGCGCGCTGGCCGGCCCGCCGGAAGAGGGGGCGGGCGCGGAACAGCCCGCCAGCAGAACGGCGCAGGCCAGCGCCGCCGCGAAGATGCGCTTCATGGTTTTGCCTCCTTTGGCCTGCCCGGCGAAAGGGCAGAGCGGTTCTTTGCCCTTTAAACGGCGGAGGCGGCGGGTTTTATTTCATTCCGCCCGGCGAAAAGAAGAGGCCTGCTTTGTGCGAGCCGGCACAAAACAGGCCTCTTTTGTGGGTTCACATGCCGGCCAGCAGGCCGTCCACGAACTGGCGGGCCAGGCGGGCGCTGCGCCCGCCCCGCTCCAGCGCATAGCGCTCGGCGCGGCGCTCCAGCTCGCCGGCGGGCAGCTGCACCCCGCCTGCCGCCGCCAGATGCCGCACGATGTGCAAAAAGGTGGCCTTGTCTGGCTTGGAGAAGGTGATGTGAATGCCGAACCGCTCCGATAGGCTCACCAGCTCCTGCATGGTGTCGTTGCGGTGCACCTCGTCGCCCTCACGGTCACTGAATTTCTCCTTGATGATGTGCCGCCGGTTGCTGGTGGCATAAATGACCACGTTCTTCGACTTGGCCGTCACCGAGCCCTCCAGCACCGCCTTGAGGGCGCTGTAGTTGTCGTCGTCCTTCAAAAAGGAGAGATCGTCGATGAACAAAACGAACTTCAGCGGGTTTGCCGCCAGCTCGTCCAGCACATGGGGGATGGCCCGCAGCTGGTCCTTGCGCACCTCGATGATGCGCAGCCCCTCGCCGAACAAAGCGTTGCCGACGGCCTTCACCGCCGAGGATTTGCCGGTGCCCGCGTCGCCGGTGAGCAGGATGTTCGCCGCCGGCTTGCCCGCCAGCAGGGCCCGGGTGTTGCGCAGGATGATCTCCCGCTGGGCCTCGTAGTCCACCAGGTCCTCCAGCTTTGTCGTGTCCGGGTGGCGCACCGGGGCGATGCGGCCCGCCTCGTCCAGATAGAACATGCGGTTGGCCGCCCACACGCCGTAGCCGTAGCGGTGGATGTTTTTGACCCGGTGCATGTAGCTGCCCGGCAGGTCCACCCCGCCCGCCTCATAGCGGGGCAGGGGAGCGGCGGCTTCGGGCAGGGCCGCCAGCAGCGCGTCGGGGCCAAGGTCCGCCGCCCGCTGCAGGCAGTCCAGCTCGGCGGCCAGCGCCGCCGCCATGCAGGCCGGCGGCGTTTGACCCGCGCCCACCGTGCGTACATAGACGTTGGCGCTGTCCTCGCAAAGGCGCAGGATGTGCCGGCCCAATTCGCCCCCGCTGGCCTCATAGAGCGCCGCCACGAAGGCGGCGTAGCGCCCGGCGGAAGGGGAGTCCAGACATTCCTTCAGCGCCGCCAGCACCGGGTCGGCCAGCAGCGGCCGGAACACCGCCAGCGCGTTTAGCCCGGCGGCCAGGCTTTTCAGTTCCTTCGCTTCCATCATCCGTTCAGGATCGCCCCGTAGGCGCCGCCGGAGACCAGGGCGGCGTACCGCTTGAGGTAACCCGTGACCTCCTTTTTCTTGGGCACGAAATGCTTCATGCGCTCGTCCAGCACCGCCTGGTCCACCAGCAGCTCGATGGAGTGGCCGGGGATGTCGATGCGGATGAGGTCGCCTTCTTCCACCACGCCGATGAGGCCGCCGGAGGCCGCCTCCGGGGTGATGTGGCCCACGCATGCGCCGCGGGTGGCGCCGCTGAAGCGGCCGTCGGTGATGAGGGCCACGCTGCCCCCCAGCCCCATGCCCATGATGGCGGAGGTGGGGTTGAGCATCTCCCGCATGCCGGGGCCGCCCTTCGGGCCCTCGTAGCGGATGACCACCACGTCCCCGGGCCTGATGAGGCCGGCGTTGATGGCCTTCTGGGCGTCTTCCTCGCCGTCGAACACCCGGGCGGGGCCCTCGTGCACCAGCATCTCGGGCGCAACGGCGCTGCGCTTGACCACGCTGCCCTCGGGGGCAAGGTTGCCTCGCAGCACGGCGATGCCGCCGGTGGCGCTGTAGGGGCTTTCGATGGGACGGATGACCTCGTGGTCCAGGTTGGGGCATTCAGCGATGCACTCGCCGATGGTGCGGCCGGAAACGGTCATACAGTCGGTGTTCAGAAGACCCTTTTTGTTCAATTCATTCATCACCGCGTACACGCCGCCCGCCTCGTCCAGCTGCTCGATGTAGGTGCGGCCGGCGGGGGCCAGATGGCACAGGTTGGGCGTTTTCTCGCTGATGGCGTTGGCCACGTCCAGGTTCAGCTCCACGCCGCACTCGTGGGCGATGGCCGGCAGGTGCAGCATGCTGTTGGTGGAGCAGCCCAGGGCCATGTCCACGGTGAGGGCGTTCATCAGCGCCTCTTTGCTCATGATCTGGCGGGCGGTGACGCCCTTGCGCACCATGTCCATCACCGCCATGCCCGCGCGCTTGGCCAGCTCGATGCGGGCGGAATAGACCGCGGGGATGGTGCCGTTGCCCCGAAGGCCCATGCCCATGGCCTCGGTGAGGCAGTTCATGGAGTTGGCGGTGTACATGCCGGAGCAGGAACCGCAAGTGGGGCAGGTCTTGCACTCGTATTCATGGAGCTTTGCCTCGTCGATGGCGCCGGCGTTGTACTGGCCCACCGCCTCCGACAGGGTGGAGAAGCTGGTGCGCGCCCCGTCCACGTGGCCTGCCAGCATGGGCCCGCCGCTGACGAACACGGTGGGCAGGTCGAGGCGGGCCGCGGCCATCAGCAGGCCGGGCACATTCTTGTCGCAGTTGGGCACCATCACCAGCGCGTCAAAGCCGTGGGCCAGGGTCATGGCCTCGGTGGAGTCGGCGATGAGGTCCCGGGTGACCAGGGAGTATTTCATGCCGGTGTGGCCCATGGCGATGCCGTCGCACACGGCGATGGCGGGAAAGACGATGGGGGTGCCGCCGGCCATGGCCACGCCCAGCTTCACCGCGTCCACGATCTTGTCCAGATTCATGTGGCCGGGCACGATCTCGTTGTAGCTGCTCACAATGCCCACCAGCGGGCGGCCGATCTCCTCCTCGGTGAGGCCCAGCGCGTGGTAAAGGGCGCGGTGGGGCGCGTTCTGGGCGCCGCATTTCAAAGAATCGCTTTTCATCGGTTCGGTCTCCTTTCAAAAAAGCGCCCCCGCCCGGCGCGGGGCGGGGGCACGGCGCGGGGGTCAGTTGTTGATGAGCTTGTCCTCGTCGCTCCAGCTGTAGAGCTTGCGGATGTCGCGGCCCACGACTTCGCTGGGGTGCTCGGCCGCCAGCTTGCGCATGGCGTTGAAGTGCACCTGGCCGCCCGCAGAAGACATATCCAGCAAAAAGTCCTTGGCAAAGGTGCCGTCCTGGATGTCCTTCAAAATTTTTCGCATGGCCTTCTTGGTGTCCTCGGTGATGATCTTCGGGCCGCTGACGTAGTCGCCGTACTCGGCGGTGTTGGAGATGGAGTAGCGCATGCCCGCAAAACCGCTCTGGTAGATGAGGTCCACGATGAGCTTCATCTCGTGGATGCACTCGAAGTAGGCGTTGCGCTCGTCGTAGCCGGCCTCCACCAGCGTCTCGTAGCCCGCCTGCATCAGGGCGCACACGCCGCCGCACAGCACCGCCTGCTCGCCGAACAGGTCGGTCTCGGTCTCGGTGCGGAAGGTGGTCTCCAGAACGCCGGCCCGGGCGCCGCCGATGCCCAGGGCGTAGGCCAGGGCGATGTCCAGCGCGTCGCCGGTGGCGTCCTGCTCCACGGCCACAAGGCAGGGCACGCCCTTGCCCGCCAGGTACTCGCTGCGCACGGTGTGGCCGGGGCCCTTGGGCGCGATCATGATGACGTTCACGTTCTTCGGAGGCTGGATGCAGCCGAAGTGGATGTTGAAGCCGTGGGCGAAGGCCAGGGTCTTGCCCTCGGTCAGATAAGGCTCAATGCTCTCTTTGTAGAGGGCGGCCTGCTTTTCGTCGTTGATCAGGATCATGATGAGGTCGGCGGCCTTGGCGGCCTCGGCGCTGGTCATCACCTTCATGCCCTGGCCTTCGGCCTTTGCCCAGCTTCTGGAGCCCTCGTACAGGCCCACGACCACGTTGACCCCGCTCTCTTTCAGGTTCAGCGCGTGGGCGTGGCCCTGAGAGCCGTAACCGATGACCGCCACGGTCTTGCCCGCCAGTTTCTGAAGATCGCAGTCCTGCTGATAGAAGATCCTTGCCATGATGTCTTACCCCTTTTCTTTCATTTTAATATTGTATGAAACGCATCAGAAATTGATGGCCTGACGAATGGTGGTGCTGCCCTTGTGCAGCGAGACGCAGCCGGTGCGGCAGATCTCCAAAATGGCGTAGTCCCGCATGAAGTTCAAAAAGTCGTCGATGCGGCGGGTGGTGTCCGCCAGACGGAAGATCATCGAGTCCTTGGCGTAGTCCACCGTGTCTGCCCCGAAGGCGGAGGCGGCGGCGCGAATTTCCTCGCGGGTGTCCGGCTCGTTGACCATCTTGATGAGCAGCAGCTCGCAGCTGATGGAATCGTCGTCGGTGAACTCCTCGATGGACTCCACGTCCGGCAGCTTGTAGAGCTGGTTGACCAGCTGCTGCTTTTTCACCTCCTCGCCGCTGAACACCACGGTGATGCGGGAGAGTTCATTGGATTCGGTCTCGCTCACGGTCAGCGCGCTGATGTTGAACTGACGGCGGCGGAACATGCTGGTCACCCGGTTCAGAACGCCGAACTGGTTGCGCACCAGCACCGCGATGGTGTATCGGTTCATCTGTCGTCACCCACCTTTACAATGATGTCGTCCACGCTGCCGCCCGGGGGCAGCATGGGAAGCACGAATTCGTCCTTTTCGATGGCGCAGTCGATGAGGTAGGGGCTCTCGGCGGCAAAGGCGCGGCCGAAGGCGGCCTCCAGGCCCTCCAGCGTGTCCACCGCCTCGCCCTCGGCTCCGAAGGCCTTGGCCAGCGCCACAAAGTCGGTCTTGCGGCCCAGGACGGTGTTGGAGTAGCGCTTGCCGTAGAACAGCGTCTGCCACTGGCGCACCATGCCCAGCACGCCGTTGTTCATCAGCAGGATGACCACCGGCACCCGGTAGGTCACGGCGGTGGCCAGTTCGTTCAGGCACATGCCGAAGGAGCCGTCGCCGGTCACCAGCACGCTGCGCCCGCCGGCGCCATAGGCCGCGCCGATGGCCGCGCCCATGCCGTAGCCCATGGTGCCCAGGCCCCCGCTGGAGGCAAAGCGCCGGGGCTTTTTGAAGCGGAGGTTTTGGGCCGCCCACATCTGGTGCTGGCCCACGTCGGTGGCCACCGGGGTGTCTTCGCCCAAAAAGGCGTTCAGCGTCAGGATGGCGTTGCGGGGGGTCAGGCCGGGGCGGCGGTCGGCGCTCGTCGCTTCCTCTGCCCGCAGCCGGGCCAGCTTTTCCTGCCACTCGGGGTTTTTGACCTCGTTCACCAGCGGCAGCAGCCGCTGCAAGGTCTGCTTCACGTCGCCCCGCAGGCCCACCGCCGCGGGCACGTTTTTCGAGAGTTCCGAGCCGTCCACGTCGATCTGCACGATGCGCGCGCCGGGGGCGAAGCGGGAGCGGTCGCCGGTGACCCGGTCGTTGAACCGCACGCCCAGGGAGATGATGAGGTCGGCGTTGTGCATCGCCAGGCTGCTGGCGTAGTGGCCGTGCATGCCCTGCATGCCCAGGAAGCGGGGGTGGCTGGTGGGGATGCCGGAGATGCCGGTGAGGGAGCAGCCGATGGGGGCGTCCAGCTTTTCGGCCAGATCCAGCATCTCTGCCTGCGCTCCGGCGGCCACCAGGCCGCCGCCGAAGTAGACGAATGGCCGGCGGGCGGCGTTGATGAGGGCCGCCGCCTGCTCCACCCGCAGCTCCTTGGCCGCCGTGGGGGCGTCCGCCGTCACCGGGGGCTGGGCCTCGTACTCGCACAGGGCGGTCTGCACGTCCTTGGGCACGTCGATGAGCACCGGGCCCGGCCGCCCGGACTGGGCCAGCCGGAAGGCCTCGCGGATGGTCTGTGCCAGTTCGTCCACCGAGCCCACGAAGTAGTTGTGCTTGGTGATGGGCAGCGTCACGCCGGTGATGTCGATCTCCTGGAAGCTGTCGGTGCCGATCTGGGTGGTGGGCACGTTGCCGCACAGCGCCACCATGGGGATGGAGTCGAGGTAGGCCGTGGCGATGCCGGTGACCAGGTTGGTGGCGCCGGGGCCGGAGGTGGAGATGACCACCCCCACCCTGCCGGTGGTGCGGGCGTAGCCGTCCGCCGCGTGGGCGGCGCCCTGCTCATGGGCGGTGAGAACGTGGGTGATCTCGCTTTGGTATTTATAGAGGCTGTCGTAGACGTTCAGGATCTGGCCGCCGGGGTAGCCGAAGACGGTGTCCACGCCCTGCTCGATGAGGGTCCTCACAAGGATGTCTGCGCCGGAAAGCATCATGGTGGTTTCCTCCTTTTTTCTGGTGTCCGGGGCCGTCACACGAGTTTGAAGTGTTCGGCTTTCAGAGAGTCGGTGATGAGCTTCACATGGTCGAAGTCGCGGGTCTCCATGTCGATGCGAAGGAACACGCCGTGCACGCTCTCGGTGGCCCCCTTCTCATAATGCACGCCGGTGACGTTGCCGCCGCAGTCGGCGATGATGCGGGAGATGTCCTTCAGCTGGCCGGGCTTGTCGATGAGCTCAATGAGCAGGCTGGAGGACCGGCCGCTGTTCAAAAGGCCCCGGTCGATGACACGGGAGAGGCTGGTCACGTCGATGTTGCCGCCGGAGACCACGCTCACCACCCGCTTTCCCCTCAGAGGGAACTTGCCGAACATGGCGGCGGCCACCGACACCGCGCCCGCGCCCTCGGCGATCATCTTCTGCTTTTCGATGAGGGCCAGAATGGCCGAGGCCACCTCGTCGTCGGTCACAAGGGCGATGTCGTCCACATAGTCCCGCACCAGGGCGAAGGTGGTTTCGCCCGGCTGCTTCACCGCGATGCCGTCGGCGATGGTCTGCACGCTCTCGAGGCACTGGATGGCGCCGCCCGAGATGGAGTTGAACATGCTGGGCGCGCCCGCCGCCTGCACGCCGTATACTTTTACCGACGGACGAATTTGTTTGGCAGTGTAGGCGATGCCGGAAATGAGGCCGCCGCCGCCCACCGGCACGATGATGGCGTCGATGTTGTCCAGCTGGGAGAGGATCTCAAGGGCGATGGTGCCCTGGCCGGCGATGACGTTTTCGTCGTCGAAGGGATGCACGAAGGTGTAGCCCATCTCGTCTTTCAGCTCCAGCGCCTTTTTGTAGGCGTCGTCGTAGCAGCCCTCCACCAGGCAGACCTCTGCGCCGAAGCCCTTGGTGGCTTCCACCTTGGAGATGGGGGCGGTGTCCGGCAGGCAGATGAGGGATCTGATGCCGTTCTTGGATGCCGCCAACGCCACGCCCTGGGCGTGGTTGCCCGCCGAGCAGGCGATGACGCCCCGGGCCTTTTCCTCTTCGGTGAGCATCGCGATCTTGTAGCCCGCGCCCCGCACCTTGAAGGAGCCGGTGATCTGAAGGTTTTCCGGCTTGAGATAGAGTTCGCACTCCGGCGCAATGCCAAAGGCCCTTGCCACCGCGGTTTCCCGCACGATGCTTTTCAGCACCCGCTGCGCGTCGAATACCTTGTCGAGAGATAACATGTTTTTCCCCTTTCCGCACTGCCCTGAAACGAAAAACACCCGTCTCAAAGCGAATTCTGCTTTGAGACGGGTGTAAAATTTTACACTCGCGGTACCACTCAAATTGCGGACGCACTGGCCCGCCACCTCTTCGAAGTCCACAAACTTCTATGCACTGACGCAGCATTCTCGAAAGACGCCTACTCGGCTTTCGCCTTTGGGGCCTTCAGCTCGGAAGGGATGGGAACACTGCAGTCCTTTGCCGGGATCGCACCATCCCCGGCTCTCTGAGAAATTCGTTGCAGGTCCGTCTTCGTCACAGCTTTTGCTTTTGTTCGAAGTCAAACAACCTCTATGCGTTAACGCAGCATGCGCGGGAGACCCTACTGGCCCCAAAGGGGGTTCAGGCTCCGGCTCGGAAGGGACAGGCCCTGGGGCGTTCCGCGCCGGTTCACACCAACCACCGGCTCTCTGCAGCGGGCCATCCCCGGCCACTCTTCGTCACAGCCTTCATATTCAATTTCGTCAAATATACCACTCTCGAAAAAGGATGTCAATATTATTCTGGGTAAAATCCAATAAAAATTTTATCGCTTTATCAAATTGCACTGCAAAACACCAAAGCGGGGCCCTCCCTTTGTGAAAAATTCCATCCGGCCGGGGCAGACGGGGGAACGGCGGCCCCGGCGGGCACATATACTGGGGCAGAAATTTTTGAGCAACGGAGTGAGGACGATATGGATAAATTCGATTCGGACCGCAGACCCGAATTCATGCGGCGGCAGCACGGCTGCGGCTGCTGCGTTTGCAGCGGGCCCCAGGGCCCGCAGGGGGAACCTGGCCCCCAGGGCCCTCCGGGCGAACCTGGCCCCCAGGGCCCTCCGGGCGAACCGGCCCAGGACTGTTTTGCCTCCTTTTTCATGTTCGAGCGCCGGTTCGAAAACGGACGGCCCATCCCGCTGCTGACCGGCACGGCGGACCCCACCGGCGCCATCGTGCTGGCGGACGAGACCCGCATCGAACTTGCGCTGGGCTATTACTGCATCTCCTTCAGCGTGTCCGCAATTTTGGAGGAGGCGGGATATATGCAGGTCACGCCCGCCTACAACGGCAGCCCCAACCTGCTCTACGGCATCTATTTCAAAACCGGCGCGGCGCTTTCCAGCGCCTGCGGCTCCAACTCCATCATCATCCATGTTCCCGAGGCCACCAGCTTCAGCCTTACATATAACAGCAATGTGGCGGACCGTTCCGGCGCGGCCACCGTGTCGGTTATCGGGCTGACAAGAAAAGAATGAGCCTTGAACAGAAAAAAGCCCGGCCAACCGGCCGGGCTTTTTGAATGGAGCGCAGTCCATAAGCCGCCCTTCGGGCGGCGGGGGCCCCACGAAAGTTTGCGCAGCAAAGCTTTGTGGGCAGAAGGAGCCGCAGCGGCGCGAGCGCGCCGGTGGCAAAAAAAGCCGCCGCAAGCGATGCACAGCTTGCGGCGACGTGGTGCGGATGAAGGGACTTGAACCCATATGGAGTTGCCCCCACTAGAACCTGAATCTAGCGCGTCTGCCAATTCCGCCACATCCGCATCTATGTAAACGCGGCGCAAAGCCGCGAATACGCAGCCCTCACATTGGACCGATGAGGCCCGCCGTGCGGAACGATAGCTATTTTAGCACAGAGCGCGGCGGTTGTCAACCGTCTTTTTCAAACTTTTTCTGCGCGTGTTCCACAAGCTTGGAAAACGTCTGTTCGCTCAGGTCGTGCTCCACCCGGCAGGCGTCCCGCGCGGCCACTTCCGGGTCCACCCCCAGCCGCACGAAGAACTCGGTGAGCAGCCGGTGCCGGTCATACACCCGGCGGGCAATGGCCAGCCCTGCCTCGGTCAGCACCAGCCCGCCGTCGGCGTCCACCTGCACATATCCGTTCTCCCGCAGCTTTTTCATCGCCACGCTCACGCTGGCTTTGGTGAAGGCGAGCTCATTGGCCACATCCACCGAGCGCACATAGCCCTTGCGCTCCTTCAGCATCAGGATGGCCTCGAGATAATCTTCCGAGGATTCATGGACCTGCATCTGCTTTCCCTCCGTTCCGGTGCGGCCGCTCTCTTGTAATATACCCTACCATATTTGCCGCCCTTTGGCAAGAACGGCCCCGCACCTGTGCAAAAACGCGGGGGAAAAGGGCCGGTTTGCAGTCCGCGCCCTTTCTTTTGCATTTTCGGAGGCGGGGGCTTCCTTTCCCGGTGTGCGGGTGATACAATAAGTTCGGCAAGGGGGGCGGGCAGCCCCGAGACCCTTCGTTTACCGCGTGAACGCGTGCCCGCCCATCTTCCCCGCCATGGCGTCGCC
The DNA here is from genome assembly GCF_944388085.1 of Candidatus Allofournierella excrementigallinarum. NCBI lineage: Bacteria > Bacillati > Bacillota > Clostridia > Eubacteriales > Oscillospiraceae > Allofournierella > Candidatus Allofournierella excrementigallinarum. The sequence goes on from NZ_CALXHK010000005.1 coordinate 32,167, forward strand.
GCGGCCCTGCCCGGCGCCACCGTCATGCTCACGACGCTGGCTTCCAGCCCGAGCCGGACCTTCCGGATCCTTTTTGCGGCGCAGGCCGGGGGGCGCTCCGACGCCCTGTTTCTCTTGCTTTTCACCCCGGCGTGGGGTATAGTTAAAGTATAAAATGCCCGGAAGGGAAAGGAGCAACAGCATGAGTATTTTAGTGTGCGGCGGCGCAGGTTACATCGGCAGCCATACCTGCGTGGAACTTCTGGCGGCCGGCTATGACATCGTCGTGGCCGACAACTACTACAACTCCTGCCCGGAGGCGGTGCGCCGGGTGAAGGAGATCTCCGGCAAGGATTTCCGCTTTGTGGAGGTCGATCTCACCGACGCGGAAAAGGTGGAGCAGCTGTTCGCCCAGAACCCGGACATTGACTCGGTGATCCAGTTCGCCGCCTACAAGGCGGTGGGCGAGAGCGTGGGCAAGCCCATCGAGTACTACACCAACAACCTCGCCACCACCCTCACCGTGCTGGCCGCCATGCGCCGCCACGGCGTGAACAATCTGGTGTTCTCCTCCTCCGCCACCGTCTACGGCGACCCGGAGAAGGTGCCCATCGATGAGAACTGCCGCGTGGGCGGCACCACCAACCCCTACGGCACCAGCAAGCTGATGAACGAGATGATGCTCACCGACTGCTGCAAGGCCTACCCCGAGATGAACGTGGCGCTGCTGCGTTACTTCAATCCCATCGGCGCCCACAAGAGCGGCCTGATCGGCGAGGACCCCAACGGCATCCCCAATAACCTCGTGCCCTACATCGCCAAGGTGGCAGTGGGCGCGCTGGAGAAGGTGCATGTGTTCGGCAACGACTATCCCACCCCGGACGGCACCGGCGTGCGCGACTACATCCATGTGGTGGACCTGGCCAAGGGCCACGTGGCCGCCATCAAGAAGCTGGAGCAGAAGCCCGGCCTGTTCATCTGCAACCTGGGCACCGGCAAGGGCTACAGCGTGCTGGACGTCATCAAGGCCTACGAGAAGGCCTGCGGCAAGACCCTGCCCTATGTCATCGACCCCCGCCGCCCCGGCGACATCGCCACCGTCTACGCCGACCCCGCCAAGGCCAAAAACGAGCTGGGCTGGCAGGCGCAGTACGGCATCGAGGAGATGTGCGCGGACAGCTGGAAGTGGCAGAGCATGAACCCCAACGGCTATAAGGGCTGAGCGATACACAACACGCCAAACAACGAAGGGAGACAACGAACATGCGCAAGAAACCTATCTTAGTGGTGCTGGCTGCCGGCATGGGCAGCCGTTACGGCGGCCTCAAGCAGATCGACCCGGTGGGCCCCAGCGGCGAGGTCATCATGGACTACTCGCTCTACGACGCCAAGCGCGCCGGCTTCGAGACCGTGGTGTTCATCATCAAGCACGAGATCGAAGAGGCCTTCAAGGAGACCGTGGGCCAGCGCGCCGAGAAATTCATGGAAGTGCGCTACGCCTACCAGCAGCTGGACGACATCCCCGCCGGCTGCACCCTGCCCGAAGGCCGTGAGAAGCCTCTGGGCACCGGCCATGCCATCCTGGCGGCCCGGGACGTGCTGGACGCGCCCTTCGCGGTGATCAACGCCGACGACTACTACGGCCCCTCCGCCTTCAAGACCATCTACGACTACCTGGCCAGCGACGGGTGCGGCGTGGGCAAGTACGGCATGGTGGCCTACCGGCTGGACAGCACCGTCACCGAGCACGGCACCGTGGCCCGCGGCCTGTGCCAGGTCAGCGCGGACGGCCATCTGGTCAATGTGGTGGAGCGCACCAAGATCGGCACCTACGAGGGCGGCATCCACTTCACCGAGGACGACGGCGCCACCTGGACCGACGTGCCCGTGGACACCCCCGTTTCCATGAACCTGTGGGGCTTCGACCCCAGCTTTGTGGGCGAGCTCAAGACCCGTTTCGTGCCCTTCATGCAGGAGCTGGCCGGCACCGCCAACCCCCTCAAGACCGAGTTCCTGCTGCCCACCGTCGTGGGTCAGATGCTCGCCGAGGGCACCGCAGTGGTGACCGTGCTGCACAGCGCCGACAAGTGGTACGGCGTGACCTACAAGGAAGACAAGCCCGGCGTTGTGGCTGCCCTGGCCCAGAAGGTGGCCGACGGGCTGTATCCCACCCCGCTGTGGACCTGATCGTTCCCCAAAAGGCAGACCATGCAGGGAACGGCCGGCAAAGCCGGCCGTTCCCTTTGCCTGTGTAAAAGGGAGGACGTGCTATGAAGGAAAAGCCCATCCTGCCGCCGGCGCTGCCCGAAGGGCTGGAAACGGCGGAACGGGGCGAGGAACTCGCCGCCATGGCCGCCGCAAAGCAGGAGCCGCTGGCCCGCTGGCATTTCTGCGGGCTGGACCTCCGCGGCGAAACGCTGCGGGAGATGCGCTTTGAACAGTGCCTGTTCGAGGGCTGCCGCTTCACCGGGGCCGACCTGCGGGCGGCAAGCTTTGTGGACTGCCGGCTGAAACACTGCGAGCTTTCGGCGGTGCGGGCCGGCGAAGTTTACTTCCTGCGCTGTCAGCTGCAGGGGGTCAAGGCGGTGGCGGCATCCCTGCCGGACTGCCGCCTGGCCCATGTGCGGCTGGAGGGGTGCAACTTCACCGAAGCGAACTTCACCGGCGCCAGCGTGGAGCGCGTGCGCCTGGAGGAGTGCGATTTTTCCGCCGCCAGCCTCAGTGAATGGCGGCACAAGGAACTTTCGCTGGCGCGCAGCAGATTTTTCCGCACCAGCTTTTTCAAAACGCCGCTGGCGGGGCTTGACTTCACCGACAGCGAGCTGGAGGGCGTGGTGGTGAGCGACGCCGCCGCGGAACTCAAAGGCGCTACGGTCAACGTGCGGCAGGCGGCCCAGCTTGCCCGCCTGCTGGGCGTGACCGTGCGCTGAAACGCGACTTTTTTACCGAGGAGACAAGAGGGAAATCATGGCAAGACAAGTGGATCTTTTGAAAGGGAACATCCTGCGCTCTCTGACTTTGCTGGCGCTGCCCATCATGGGCAGCCAGCTGGTGCAGATGGCCTATAACCTGATCGACATGATCTGGATCGGCCGGGTGGGCGCGGGCGCCGTGGCCGCCGTGGGCGCGGCGGGCATGTTCATGTGGCTTTCCAACGGCATGGCGGTGCTGCCCCGCATGGGCGGCCAGGTCAAGGTGGCCCAGAGCATCGGCGCGGGCGACATCGAGGCCGCCGGGCGCTATGCCGCGGCGGCGCTGCAGATGGGCGGCGTGATGTCGCTGGCCTACACGGCGGCGATGCTCGTTGGGGCGGGGCCGCTGATCGGCTTCTTCCGGCTGAACAGCGCCGAGGTGGAGGCCCAGGCCCGGGCCTATCTCATCATCGTGGGTTTCGGCATGTTCTTCTCCTTCGTCAACCAGGTGCTGGTGGCCCTCATCAACGCCACCGGCAACAGCCGCACCCCCTTCTTTGCCATGGCGGTGGGCCTGGGCGCCAACATCGTGCTGGACCCGGTGCTCATCTTCGGCGCAGGCCCCTTCCCCAAGTGGGGCGTTGCAGGCGCGGCAGTGGCCACCGTCGCCGCCCAGGGCATCGTGTTCGCCCTGCTGGCCCGCTATGCGGCGCAGGACCAGACCCTGTTCGCCCACGTCCACCTCAAGCGGCCTGCCGCCCGAGATGAACTGGCGGCCATCGCCAAGGTCAGCGGCCCGGCCACCGTGATGAACATCATCTTTCCGCTCATCGGCATGGTCATCGCCCGGCTGGTGGCCGGCTGGGGCGACGCGGCGGTGGCGGTGCAGAAGGTGGGCAGCCAGATCGAGTCCATCAGCTGGATGACCGCCGACGGCTTTGCCGCCGCGGTGAACAGCTTCATCGCCCAAAACTGCGGCGCGGGCAACCTGCGCCGGGCGCGGCGGGGCTTCGGCGCGGCGTTTCTGCTCATGACCGTCTGGGGCATCCTGTGCAGCGCGCTGCTCATTTTCTGCGCCGCGCCCATCTTCCGTTTCTTCATCCCGGAGGCGGACGTGCTGCCCATGGGCGTGGACTACCTGGTCATCCTGGGCTATTCCGAACTGTTCATGTGCTGGGAGATCCTGGTAGGCGGCGCCTACGCGGGCTTTGGCAACACTCTGCCCTCCAGCGTGGTGAGCATCGTGTTCACCGGCCTGCGCATCCCCGCGGCCATCGCCCTCAGCGCCACGGCCCTGGGCCTTTCCGGCGTGTGGTGGAGCATCTCCATCTCCAGCATCTTCAAGGGCGTCATCCTCACCGGCGTCTTTCTGGCGTTCCTTGCGCGGCTGACCAGAAAACAGCAGATCTGCGTCCAATGAAAGAAGCCCCGGGCCATGCGGCCCGGGGCTTTTGTGCGCGAAAAATTATTTGCAATAGTGTTCGATGTAGGCCTCGCGGCATTTGTCGATGATCTCCATCGCGGCTTCGTGGCCCTGCTCCTCGTTGACCACCGTCTCCTTGCCCTCCAGGTTCTTGTACACCTGGAAGAAGTGGCGCATCTCGCTGAACAGATGGCTGGGCAGTTCGCTGATGTCACGGTAGGAGTTGTAGGTGGGGTCGCTGAAGGGGATGGCGATGATCTTTTCGTCCAGCTTGCCGCCGTCCAGCATGGAGAACACGCCGATGGGGTAGCAGCGCACCAGGCTCATGGGCTGGATGACCTCGCTGCACAGCACCAGCACGTCCAGCGGGTCGCCGTCATCCGACAGGGTGCGGGGGATGAGGCCGTAGTTGGCGGGGTAGTGGGTGGAGGTGTAGAGGATGCGGTCCAGGATGATGAGGCCGGTCTCCTTGTCCAGCTCGTATTTCTTTTTCGAGCCTTTCTCGATCTCGATCACGGCGACAAAGTCTTCGGCGGTGATGCGGGCGGGGTTCATGTCATGCCAGATGTTCGACATTGATTCAAAACTTCCTTTCCGGGCCGGGCGGCAAACCGCGCCGCAGCCGTTGGTTTGCTACCAGTATAGCATATTCCTTGTGGCAAGGCCATAGGCCGGAAGGAAAAACTTTTTGCAAAGCCTTGACTTTTGCCCCTTTGCATAGTATGATATTCAAGCAGCGCTTCGCTGAGACCTGAACTTTCAGGCGCCCGTAGCTCAGGTGGATAGAGCAACTGCCTTCTAAGCAGTGGGCCGGGGGTTCGAGTCCCTCCGGGCGCACCAATATGTGGTGGCTATGGCGCAGTTGGCTAGCGCGCCAGATTGTGGCTCTGGAGGCCGTGGGTTCGAGTCCCACTAGCCACCCCACATTACAGGGAAAGCGAACTCGAAAGAGTTCGCTTTTTTCAATAAACAAGCTGGGTTGTCGCCAAGCGGTAAGGCACGGGACTTTGACTCCCGCATCCGTGGGTTCGAATCCCGCCAACCCAACCAAAACCGGCAGGCTCCGAAAAGGGGCCTGCCGGCGTTTTTTTTGCGCGATGAACAAAGTTGCCCCTTGACATTACACATCACGTAATGATATAATCGTTACACAACATGTAACGTGATGGAGGGGCGGCCATGGAAGTCATTGATCTGAACACCCGTGAAAAGCAGAACGCTTTTATGAACCCGGCAAGGCAGGATATCCTGCGCCTGTTGCAGCTGGCGGGCCGGCCCATGACGCCGAAGGAGCTGGCGGATAAAATGGGCATTTCCGCCTCGTCGGTGACCTTCCACATCAAAAAACTGGCGGGGCTGGGGGTGGTGGCCCTGGACCATACCGAGCAGATACGGGGCATCACCGCCCGCTATTACAAAGCGCTGAACGTGTCGGTGCGGCTGGGGCTGCTGGCCCCCGGCGGGGACGATGCGGCCCAGGAGATGTTTTTGCAGCGCACGGTGGAGCAGGTGCTGGCCGGGGTGCAGGGCCTGAAACGGCTGGCGGGGGAGAAGGGCCTGACCGAAGAGGACGTGATGGGCCTGGGGGACATGCACAGCGGCGTGGTCTATCTCACGAGGGAGGAAGCCATTGAACTGCAGCGCAGGATGATGGAGTTCCTCAGCGAGAGGGAGACGCCCCGCCCCGGCGCCGCGGCCTACGAGTATGTGCTGATGGCCTACAACGCCGCGGAGGTGCCCCCCGATGTTCGATAAACGCCACGGGCTGCTGCTCTTTCTCAACGGCCTTTCCAGCGGCCTGCTCTCGCCGCTGCTCACCCTGCTTTTGCTGGACAAGGGCATCGGTCTTGCGGTGGTGCCGCTGGCGGTGGGGCTCTATTCGGCGGTGGCGGTGATCTTTGAGGTGCCCAGCGGCATGGCGGCGGACCGCTGGGGCCGCAAAAACTGCTTTCTCATCTCGCTGGCGCTGCTGCTGCCCGGCCTGGGGCTGCTTATCCTGGGGCGGGGGACGGCGGCGGTGCTGGCAGCCATGGCGTTCCAGGGCCTCGCCCGGGCCTTTTCCTCCGGCAGCCTGGACGCGCTGGTGGTGGAGGAATTCCTGCTCAAAAACGGGCCGGAGGCGCTGCCTCGGTGCACCGCCCGCATCAGCGCCCTCAACAGCGTGGGGCTGGCAGCGGGGTGCCTTGCGGGAGGCGGGGCCTATGCCGTCACCGGGCGGCTGTGGGCGCCCCTGGCATTGAAAGGGATGCTGGTGGCGGCATCGCTGGCGCTGGGCGCGGGCCTTGTGGAGCACACGGTGGAAGGTGAGGAGGGAGAGGCAAACCCGGTGGCCCAGCTGGCCGCCACCCTGCGGGGCAGGGGCCTGGTGCGGGCGCTGGTGCTCTGTTCCGCCGCCCTGGCGCCGGCGCTTTTTTCGGTGGAGGTGTTCTATCAGCCCCGGTTCGAGCAGCTGCTGAACAGTTCCGCCGCCGGATGGGCCCTGGGGGCCCTGGGCGGAGGGGCGTTCTACGCCGCGGCAGCGGGGTCGGTGCTGGGGCCGCGCCTTACCCGCCGCCCCACCCTGGCAAAGCTGCTGGGGGCCGCCGCCCTGGTTGGGGCGGGGCTGATGGCCCTGGGCGCTTCGGGGGCGCCGGTGACGTTCGTGGCGGCCTATTTCCTCTTTTATGTCATGGTCGGCTGGGGCGACTACCTGACTTCCAGCCTGATGAACGAGGCGGCTCCTCCCAGCCAGCGGGCCACTCTGCTCTCCGCCAGTTCACTGAGCATGCAGCTGGGCGGGCTCGCCGCTTCGCCTTTGCTCTCGGCGGGGGCGGCGGTGGGCACCATCCCCCAGGTGTGGCTGGCCGCCGGCGGCGTGCTGGCGGCGGGGATGCTGGCCTGGCTGGCCGCGTGGGCCCTGCGCAGGCGCAAAGCAAAATAAAAGACCTCCCCGCCCGGCCCGCAGGCCGAACGGGGAGGTTTCTGCTTGACAGGGCTTTACCGATGCGCGCCGGTGCCTTTTTCCATCAGATAGGTGGCGGTGAGGTCCGCCAGGTGCAGCTTGACCGCCAGCGGATAGGCGTCGTAGGCCTCGCTGATGGCGCGGCAGCCGCCCCGGGCGGCGTCGTCAAAGCCGCCCATGTGCCAGCGGATGGCCACCGCCTCGGCGGGCTTTAAACGGATGAAGCGCTCGATGAGATAAACGCTCTTCTCGCCGTGGCCGTAGGGGAACTGGTCCTCCACCATGAAGATGGGCACCTTTTCCCACTGGCCGGTGGCCTCGTTTTTCACGTTGCGGCTGCCGGCCTTGTAATAATTGGCCTTGCACAGATCGTGCAAAAGGCCGCAGACGGCCATGCTTTCGGGGTTGTCGCCCTCTTCAAAAAAGCGGTCCATCAGGGCGTGATACACGTTCAGGCTGTGCATCACCAGCCCCTCCTCGCAGGCGCCGTGGAAACGGGTGGAGGCGGGCGCTTTGAAAAAGTCGGTGGAGGAAAGCCACTCCAGCAGCCTGTCCGCGCCGGGGCGGGAGACCTCCCGCCGCCAGATGTCGCAAAATTCTTCCCGGTATCCCATCACAGATCCATCTCTTCCAGGATGCCCTTCAGGATGGCGATCTCGTCGCGGCTCAGGCTGATGCCCTTGCCCATCTTGCTGCCGTCGGGCGACCAGTCGCGGATGTCGTACTTGGGCTCGCGGTCGTTCCAGCTCACCATGTTCAGCTGCCGCTCCCAGCCGTTGGCGCTCTGGGAAAGCACGGCGATGCGCTGGGTGATCTCGTATTTGAATTCTGCCATAACCTGCTCCTCGCTTTTGATGGTTTTCCGTGCCGCCTTCCGGGCGGACGTTCGCCTCTATTCTAATGTATCAAAAGCGAGAATGCAAGTGCGATTTGGCAAAAGCTGCCTTTTACCCCTGGGGGAATTCCTCCTTGCTGCACAGCTTGCTTTTTACCGTCTCGTCGCTCTCCACCCAGCCTTCCCGGCAGGCGTGGGCCTCCACCTGGGTGTAGTAAAGCGCGCCTTTCAGCGCGCCCTCGGCCACGGCTTTGGCCGCTTTGGCGCCGGGACTTGCCGCGCCGGAGGCGGCGGCCGGGGCCCGGCTGCGTTCGGGCGCGGCAGGCGGGGCGGGGGCCTTTGGCGCCGGGCCGGGCATCGCGTTCAGTTCGTGGTGCACGAAATCCTTGAGTGTGCTCAAATGGGTCATCTCCTTCCTTTTCTATAAGTTGCGCGAAAAAGGGCGGAATATGCATCACACGGAATGTAAAATCCGCAAAACAGAAGCTCCTGCGATTTTACCCGCTTTTTACCGGAATGCGATAGCGGATTTTCGAAACCGGGCGGTATACTGTAACCGTTCCCCACAGGAGGGAACCAAATCCTGAGCAACACATGAATCGTAAGGAGAGAAAAGAAAATGAAAAAGTTTGTTGCTTTTGCGGCCGCTCTGTGCATGGCCGTGAGCCTGGCAGCCTGTGGCAGCGCCCCTTCTTCCAGCGCCCCCGCCGCCAACACCGACAGTTCTGACACCACCACCACCAGCACCCCTGCCTCCCAGACCGCTGAGCTGGAAGGCGCGGTGACCACCGGCGGCTCCACCAGCGTGGAGAAGGTCATCCTGGCCATGCAGGAGTCCTTCATGAACGCGAACCCCGGCGTTGACGTTACTTACGATCCCACCGGCAGCGGCGCCGGCATCACCGGTGCCTCTGAGGGCACCCTGGACATCGGCCTTTCCAGCCGCGCTCTGAAAGAGGACGAGACCGGCCTGGTGGGCACCACCTTCGCCCTGGATGGCATCGCCATCATCGTGAACAACGAGAACACCGTCACCGACCTGTCCCTGGAGCAGATCAAGGGCCTGGCCGACGGCACCATCACCAACTGGAGCGAGGTGGGCGGCCCCGACGCCCCCGTGGTCCTGATCGGCCGTGAGGCCGGCAGCGGCACCCGCGACGGCTTCGAGAGCATTGTCGGCGTGGAGGATGTCTGCGTCTACGATCAGGAGCTGACCAGCACCGGCGCCGTGATCGCCGCCGTGGCCGCCAACCCCAACGCCTTCGGCTACGCCTCCCTGTCCGCTGTGGATGAGAAGGTCAAGGCTGTGACCGTCGACGGCGTGGAGGCTACTGAGGCCACCGTGCAGGACGGCAGCTACAAGGTGCAGCGTCCCTTCGTCTTTGTCACCAAGGAGGGCGCTGAGCTGAGCGACGCCGCTAAAGGCTTCATCGACTTCGCCCTGAGCGAGGACGCCCACCAGCTGATCATCGACGCCGGCGCGGTGCCCCTGGCGTAACACACCCACGGTCCCCCGAAAAGAGCCGCACGGCCCGCGCCGTGCGGCTTTTGCCGGGCTGTGAAAGGAGAACGCCCATGAAAACCAAACACATCACCGAGGCGGTCATGCACGCCGTGTTCTTCATCTGCGGCATGCTGGCCATCGCCTTTGTGGCCCTCATCAGCCTCTACATCATCACCGCCGGCCTGCCCGCCATCAAGGAGATCGGCCTGGGCGAGTTTTTGCTGGGCACCGTGTGGAAGTCCACCGCGGCCGAGCCCAGCTTCGGCATCCTGCCCTTCATCCTCACCAGCATCTGGGGCACCCTGGGCGCCATCGTCATCGGCGTGCCGGTGGGGGTGCTCACCGCAGTGTTCCTCTCCAAGGTGGCCAGCCCCCGGGTGGCGTCCATCGTGCGCCCGGCGGTGGACCTGCTGGCGGGCATCCCCAGCGTGGTCTACGGCCTGGTGGGCATGATGGTGCTGGTGCCGCTGATGATGCAGGTGTTCCATCTGGACAACGGCACCTGCCTTCTGGCCGCCATGCTGGTGCTGGCCATTATGATTTTGCCCGGCATCGTGTCGGTGAGCGAGACGGCGCTGAACGCCGTGCCGCCCGAGTATGAGCACGCCAGCCTCGCCCTCGGCGCCACCTGGATGGAGACCGTCTTCAAGGTCAGCCTGCCCGCCGCGAAAAGCGGCATCGGCGCGGGCGTCGTGTTGGGCGTGGGCCGCGCCATCGGCGAGGCCATGGCCGTTATGATGGTGGCCGGCAACGTGCCCAACATGCCGGGCCTGTTCAAGAGCGTCACCTTCCTGACCACCGCGGTGGCCAAGGAGATGAGCTACGCCAGCGGCCTGCAGAGGCAGGCGCTGTTCAGCATCGCTCTGGTGCTGTTCATCTTTATCATGCTGGTCAACGGCCTCTTGGGCCGCATGCTGAAACGGGGGGAGAAGGAATGAGCACCATGCAGGCAACACTGAACGCATCCGGCGCGCGCGCCGAAAAAGCTGCCGCCCCTTCGAAACTTGCCGTGCGCAAGGCCAAAAGCGCTGTGCTGCTGGGCCTCGTCTATACGGCGGCGGCGCTTACCTGCGCGCTGCTCATCGGCCTCATCGGCTACATCTTCGTCAAGGGCGTGCCCCACATCACCTGGCAGCTGCTCTCCACCGCGCCCAGCGCGCTGAAGGACACCATCGGCATCCTGCCCAACATCCTGAACACCCTCTACATCGTGGCCTTCAGCCTGCTGCTGGCCCTGCCGCTGGGCGTGGGTGCGGCGGTGTACCTCACCGAGTACGCCACCAGCCGCCGCCTCATCAGCCTGGTGGAGTTCGCCACCGAGGCGCTGGCGGGCATCCCCTCCATCCTCTACGGCCTGGTGGGCATGCTGTTCTTCGCCCAGATGCTGGGCTTCAAGACCAGCCTTCTCTCCGGCGGCTGCACCCTGGTCATCATGATTTTGCCCACCATCATCCGCACCACCCAGGAGAGCCTCAAGACCGTGCCCGCCAGCTACCGTGAGGGCGCGCTGGGCCTGGGGGCCACCAAGTGGTATATGATCCGCACCATCGTGCTGCCTTCCTCGCTGGAGGGCATCATCACCGGCTGCATCCTGGCCGTGGGCCGCATCGTGGGCGAAAGCGCCGCCCTGCTGTTCACCGCCGGCGTGGGCACCGTCATTGCCAAAAATGTGTTCGCGGCCTTCTCCCGCAGCGGCGGCACTTTGTCCGTGGCGCTGTATATGTATGTGAGCGAGCGCGGCGAGTTCGACGTGGGCTATGCCATCGCCGCCATCCTGATGGTGCTGGTGCTGGGGCTGAACGCCGCCACCCGGCTGGTACGCAACCGAATGAAAAAGAAGGAGGGCGCACAATGAGCGAGACCCCCATTTTGCAATCGAAAGACCTTCACCTGTACTACGGCGAGACCGAGGCGCTGAAGGGCATCAACATGGACATCCAGAAGAACGAGATCACCGCCCTGATCGGGCCCTCGGGCTGCGGCAAGTCCACCTTCCTCAAAACGCTGGACCGCATGAACGACCTCATCCCCTCGGTGCGCATCACCGGCCAGGTGCTGCTGAACGGCCAGGACATCTACGAAAAGGATGTGGACGTGAACGAGCTGCGCCGCCGGGTGGGCATGGTGTTCCAGAAGCCCAACCCCTTCCCCATGAGCATCTACGACAACGTGGCCTACGGCCCCCGGCTTCACGGCAACCACTCCCACGCGGAGTTGGACGAGCTGGTGGAAAAGAGCCTGCGGGGCGCGGCGCTGTGGGACGAAGTGAAGGACCGCCTGAAAAAGAGTGCCATGGGCCTCTCCGGCGGCCAGCAGCAGCGCCTTTGCATCGCCAGGGCGCTGGCGGTGGAGCCGGACGTGCTGCTGATGGACGAACCCACCAGCGCCCTGGACCCCGGCAGCACCCTGCGCATCGAGGACCTGATGGCCGACCTGAAAAAGAACTACACCGTGGTCATCGTGACCCACAATATGCAGCAGGCCAGCCGTATCTCGGACAAGACCGCCTTCTTCCTGCTGGGCGAACTGGTGGAGTACGGCCCCACCATCCAGATCTTCCAGAACCCCCAGGACAAGCGCACCGAGGATTACATCACCGGCCGGTTCGGCTGACAAGGAGGCAATTATGCAGACCCGAAACAATTACACCGAGGCCCTGGGCCAGCTGCGCGTGCATGTGATGGAGATGGGCGGCGGCATCGTGCAGGCCATCGGCCGCACCCAGCGCGCCCTGGAGCAGCTGGACGCCGGCCTGGCCCGCGCAGTGATGGAAGGAGACGACGCGTTCGACCAGATGGAGCGGGACATCGAGCAGGAGTGCCTGGCCCTGGTGGTCACCCAGAGCCCCGTGGCGGGCGACTGGCGGCGCATTGCCTCCATCATGCGTATGATCGCCGATCTGGAACGCATCGCCGACCACTGCGCCGACATCAGCGAGTATGTCATCAAACTTTCCGGCAAGGACAGGGTGGACCACATCCCCTATTTCTCTGAGATGTTCGCCCTGATGCAGAAGATGGTGCAGGACACCGTGCAGGCCTATGTGGACCTGGACGTGGAGAAGGCCCGCCTTGTGGCCGCCCAGGACGACGCCCAGGACGACTACTTCGAGGAAGTGTGCGAGGAGCTGTGCCAGATGATGGCCGCCAACCCCGGCGCCATCTCCCAGTATGTGGACTATCTGATGATCGCCAAATACCTGGAGCGCATGAGCGACCATGCCACCAACCTGGCGGAGTGGATCGAATACATCGTCAAGGGCGAGCTTCGCATCTGAGCCTTTTCTTTTCTCTTTTGCCGCCTCCGGCCCGCCAAGGGCCGGGGCGGCGTTTTTTGTTTGCAGTTGCCAAGGGCGCTTTATCGTGCTATAATAATGAAACTTCGGGCCGGGCAGCGCGCCCGCGCGCCGCAGAGAGGGGAGAAAAGCAGCATGCAGAAAGTACCGTTCATCACACTGGAACAGGCCCGGCAGATCATTGCCGATGTGCCCACGCCGTTCCATATCTACGACGAGAAGGGCATCCGGGAGAACGCCCGCCGCCTTTACAAAGCCTTCAGCTGGAACAAGGGCTTCAAGGAGTATTTCGCCGTCAAGGCCACCCCGAACCCCTACCTGATGCAGATCTTAAAAGAGGAAGGCTGCGGCATGGACTGCTCCTCCTACACCGAGCTGGTCCTCAGCGAGGCCTGCGGCATCACCGGCCACGACGTGATGTTCTCCTCCAACGTGACCCCCGTAAAGGATATGAAAAAGGCCGCTGAGATGGGCGCCTACATCAACCTGGACGACTACACCCACGTGGAATTTCTGGACCGGGTGGCGGGCGTGCCCGAGACCGTCTGCTGCCGCTACAATCCCGGCGGCATGTTCAGCCTGGGCAACGACATCATGGACAACCCCGGCGAAGCCAAGTACGGCATGACCGAGGTGCAGATGGTCAGCGCCTTCAAAAAGCTGATGGCCAGGGGCGCAAAGCAGTTCGGCATCCACGCCTTTTTGGCCAGCAACACCACCTACAACGAGTACTATCCCACCCTGGCGGGCATCCTGTTCGAGCTGGCGGTGCGCCTGCGCGAGGCCACCGGCGCCAAAATAGCCTTCGTGAACCTCTCCGGCGGCGTGGGCGTGGACTACGCCCCCTACCAGCCCAAAAGCGACATCAATGCCATCGGCGAGGGCGTGCGCAAAAAGTTTGAAGAGATCCTCGTGCCCGCGGGCATGGGGGACGTTGCCATCTTCACCGAGCTGGGCCGCTTCATGCTGGCGCCCTACGGCCATCTGGTGGCCACCGTGCTCCACGAAAAGCACATCCAGAAGGACTACGTGGGCCTGGACGCCTGCGCCGCCAACCTGATGCGCCCGGCCATGTACGGCGCCTACCACCACATCACCGTGCTGGGCAAGGAGGACGAGCCCTGCGACCGCATCTACGATGTTACCGGCGGATTGTGCGAAAACAACGACAAGTTCGCCGTGGACCGGCCCCTGCCCAAGATCGAGATCGGCGACATCGTGGTCATCCACGACACCGGCGCCCACGGCTTTTCCATGGGCTACAACTACAACGGCAAGCTGCGCAGCGCCGAGGTGCTGCTGAAGGAGGACGGCTCCCACCAGCTCATCCGCCGTGCCGAGACCCCGGCGGACTATTTTGCCACCTTTGATTTCACCCCCTATTGGGACAAACTGCAAAAAGGCTGACCGCGCAGGCCGCCGCCACAGAGGGCGGCGGCCTGTTACATTTTGTTTGCAATTCTTCGATTTACAGCCGCGTGTGCCGGGTGTATAATAAGTAACTGGATCATTCGAGAAGAGCGCCGCCTTCCGGCGGCTGAAAAACCGAAGGAGTGTACCCCCCCATGCCCAGCTATCCCCCCCGTGATATGAGTGAAAGCGAGCGCCGCCGCCGCGCCGCCGCCCGCGCCCGCCGCAAGCGTCAGGTGATGCGCAACCGCCTGATTTTCTGCGCCGTCTGCCTTGCGCTCATCGCCGCGGCGGGCTTCGGCGCGTTCAAGCTGGCGGGCGTTCTCGCCGGCGGGAAGGAGAACAGCGGCGCCTTTGGCCAGAGCGCCAGCGTGCCCGCCAGCGAGCCTTCCAGCGCGCCCGGCTCCTCTTCCACCACGTCCAGCGAGCCCGCCTCTTCCGGCGAGACCGTCATCCCCGCATCCGACGGCGACTGGCGGCTGACCCTGGTGAACAACAACGTGGCCCTGCCGGAGGACTGGCAGATCACCACCAAGGTGGCCGAGGCCTCCACCCAGAAGGAGCTGGCGGACGAGGCCGCCGACGCCTACATGCAGATGAAGCAGGCCGCCGCCGTGGACGGGGTGGAACTGCTGCTCTGCTCGGGCTACCGCACGGTGGAATACCAGCAGAACCTCTTCGACCAGGAAAAGCAGAAGTGGCTGGATGACGGGCTTTCCGACCAGGAGGCCTACGACAAGGCCAAGACTGTGGTGGCCGTGCCCGGCTATTCCGAGCACAACTCCGGCCTCGCGGCGGACATCGTCACCCCCGACCACCAGACCCTGGATTCCGCCTTTGCGAACACCGACGCGGCCCAGTGGCTGTTCGAGCACGCGCCGGGCTACGGCTTCATCCTGCGCTATCCCGAGGACAAGCAGGCCATCACCGGCATCATCTACGAGCCCTGGCACTACCGCTATGTGGGTGTGGAGAACGCGAAAGCCATCACCGAGAGCGGCAAATGCCTGGAAGAATATCTGGACGGGCTTTCCGCCTGACAAAAAGGAGACCTATGAGCTTACACACCGAATCCATCGCCCCCGGCGTGCGGCTGCACACCCTGCCGGCGGATAAATTCAACCGCTGCCGCCTTTCCATCCACTTCCGCTTCGCCGCCGCCCGGCCCGCGGCCACCGACCACGCCCTGCTGCCGCTGGTGCTGGAGCGGGGCTATTCCGCCTGCCCGGACATGACCGCCCTCTCCCGCAAGCTGGCCAAGCTCTACGGCGCGGACCTCACCGTGGCCACCTTCATGCAGGGCGCCTGCCGGGTGCTGAGCGTCAGCGTCACCGGCATCAAGGACGAGTTCGCCCTGGAAGGGGAGCGCCTCTCCGCCGAATATGCCGCTCTGGCCTTCGGCGTGGCCTTTGAGCCCTATTTTGAGAACGGCGAGTTTTCCGCCGAGGCGGTGAACATCGAAAAAGCCACCCTCGCCCGTCAGCTGGAGAGCGAGATCAACGACAAGCGCCTTTACTGCGTGCGGCAGGCCCAGCGCCGTTTCTTCGGGGATTCTGCGGCGGGCGTCGCCCGGGACGGTTACCTGGAGGACCTGCCCGCCGTCACCCCCGCCAGCCTCACCGCTGCCTACAAGGACATCCTCGAGCGCGCTTCCATCGACGTGATGGTGCTGGGCATGGACGAGGCCGCCGTGCGGGCAAGGCTGGCTTCGGCGCTGGAAGGGCTGCGCCGCGAGCCGGCCCCGCTGCCTTCCTTTCTGGCTATGCCCGCCGTTCCGGCGCAGCATTTTGAGGAAAAGCTGGACCTGGTGCAGGCAAAGCTGTGCATGCTGTTCACCATGGGCCGCCCGGCGGACCCGGAAGAACTGGATGCCTACCGCATGGCCATGTGCGTGTTCGGAGGGCTGCCCTCCAGCCGCCTGTTTTTGAACGTGCGGGAAAAGCAGAGCCTCTGCTACTACTGCGCCAGCCGCATCACCGCCGCCTCCGGCTGCATGATGGTGGACAGCGGCGTGGAGCCCGCCAACGCCGGAAAGGCCGAGGCGGCCATCCTGGCGGAGCTGGAAAAACTGCGGGAGGGCCCCATCGCCCCCGAAGAGCTGCAAAACGCCCGCCTGGCCCTTGCCGGCAGCCTGGCCGGCGTGGGCGACAGCCTGGCCAGCCTGGAAAGCTGGTATTTCAGCGAGATCATGCGGGGCGGCCGTGTCAGCACCCCTGAAGAGGCCGCCGCCCGCCTTGAGGCCATCGGGGCCGCCCAGGTGCGGGACATCCTGCGCCGGTTCACCCTGTCGGTGAGCTATCTTGTGACCCAAAAGGAGGAGACCCATGGCTGAGAACTTTGACGCCGTGCGCCGCGCCGTCGGCTGCCAGAGCGCCGTGCTGGAAAGCGGCCTCACCGTGCTGGTGCGCCCCATGCCGGGCTACAGCAGCACCTACGCCATCTACGGCACCCGTTTCGGGTCCATCGACCTGGACTTTGAGGTGGACGGCAAAATCGTCCATCTGCCCGCCGGAACCGCCCATTTCCTGGAGCACAAGATGTTCGAGAGCGAGGAAGGCGACGCCTTCGCCCGCTTTGCCAAGACCGGCGCCTCCGCCAACGCCTACACCAGCTTCGACAAGACCTGCTACCTCTTTTCCGCCACCGACAAGGTGGACGAAAACCTGGACATCCTCTTGAGCATGGTGAACGAGCCCTACTTCACCGAGGCCACCATCGCCAAGGAGCAGGGCATCATCGGCCAGGAGATAAAGATGTACAACGACAGCCCCGACTGGCGGGTGATGACCGCCATCTTCGGCTGTTTGTATCACAACCACCCCATCCGCCACGATATCGCCGGCACGGTGAAGAGCATCGCCTCCATCACACCGGACATGCTCTACGACAGCTGCCGCGCCTTCTATAACCCCGGCAATATGGTGCTGGCGGTGGCGGGCAACGTGACCATGGAGCAGGTGCTGGCCGCCTGCGGGCGGGCGAAGCTGCCCGCCCGGCCACAAAGCGTGCGGCGCATCGAAGCCGCAGAGCCCCCGGCCATCGCCCGGCCCGAAGCCCGCTTTTCCATGCAGGTGGCAAAGCCGTGCCTCGGCGTGGGCTTCAAGGAGGCCCCGGTGCGCGGGGTGAAGTTCGAGGTCGTCTGCGACATGCTCACGGAGGTCATCTGCGGCGGCATGACCCCCCTGTACCGCACCCTCTACGACCAGAATCTGGTGAACCCCGGCTTTGACGGCGAGTTCCTGGCGCTGGACGGCCTGTGCTGCTTCATGTTCACCGGCGAGACCGACCAGCCGGAAAAGGTGCGGGACATGCTGCTGGCCGAGATCGAGCGGCTGCGCGCCGAAGGGGTGGACGGGGAACTGTTCACCCTGTGCAAGAACCAGCTCTACGGCGAGATGGTGCAGGACCTGGAGAGCACCGAGAGCGCGGCCTCGCTTCTGGCGGGCAGCTTTCTGCGGGGCTGCCGGCCGGGCGAGGAACTGGAAGCCCTTGCCAGCGTGACCAAACAGGACCTGGACGACGCCCTGCAGACCATGCTGGACCCCGCGCGCAGCGCCACCGTGGTGGTGGACCCCGCCTGAGGGCAGAAAAGGAGAAACAGCTTATGACGACGAATCTGATCCAGTTCCCCCGCCTGGGGCTGGAGCTTGAAATTGACCGGGTGGCCTTTACCCTGGGCGGCCTGAACATCTATTGGTACGGCCTCATCATCGCCGCAGGCCTGCTGCTGGCGCTGGCGTTTGCCTTCCACTATGCGGCGGACTTCGGCGTGGACGCCGACCGTCTGGTGGACGTGGTGCTGGTGGGCACGGTGTGTGCCATCGTCTGCGCCCGGGCCTACTACGTGGCCTTCGCCCCCTTCCAATACGACTCCATCTGGGACATGATCAACCTGCGGGACGGCGGTATCGCCATCTACGGCGCGGTGATCGGCGCGGCGGTGTTCGGCGGCCTCGCCTGCAGGTGGCGGGGCGTGCCCATCCTGCCCACCTTCGATCTGGTGGCCATGGGCTTTCTCGTCGGCCAGGGCATGGGCCGCTGGGGCAACTTCTTCAATCAGGAGGCCTTCGGCACCAACACCAACTCCCTTTTCGGCATGTACAGCCGCGCCACCCACGAGTATCTGACCTGGTGGCAGGACGACCTGGCCGCCCAGGGGGTCATGGTGGACCCCTCCATGCCGGTGCACCCCACCTTCCTGTATGAGAGCATCTGGTGCTTCGTGGGCTTTTTCGCCCTGTGGGCCTTCCTGAAAAAGCGCCGCTACAACGGCCAGATCGCCCTGCTCTACGCCGTGTGGTACGGCGCGGGCCGCTTCTGGATCGAGGGCCTGCGCACCGACTCCCTGCTCATCCCCGGCTTGGGGCTGCGGGTGAGCCAGGTGGTTGCCCTTGTGTGCGTGGTGGCGGGCCTTGTGCTGCTGGCCGTGCTGGGCAGAAAGCACAAGGGCGTGCCCTTCCAGGTGCAGCTGGCGGTGAGCGGCGGCGCCCTCAAACAGGCCCGCGCCGCCGGCCTGACCGACGCGCAGATCGCCTCCATTGCCGGCAAGCTGCCGGTGGGCGCTTCCCACGCGGCCTTCGCGGCCCAGACCGCCCAGATCGCCCAGACCAACTGGGCCGCCCGGGCCGCCGCTCTGGCGGAGGAGAATGCCCCGGCGGAAGAAAGCGCCCCGGAGGCCGGGCAGCAGGAGACAGCGGAAGAATAACGACCCGAACGAAAGGGGGAAAACGCCATGGCGGCGCAGATCATCAGCGGAAAAGCTCTGGCAGCCCAGATCAAACGGCGGGCGG
Source organism: Candidatus Allofournierella excrementigallinarum (assembly GCF_944388085.1). NCBI lineage: Bacteria > Bacillati > Bacillota > Clostridia > Eubacteriales > Oscillospiraceae > Allofournierella > Candidatus Allofournierella excrementigallinarum. The sequence continues at coordinate 51,256 of NZ_CALXHK010000005.1, forward strand.
CCGAAGAGGTGGCCCGGCTCAAAGAGCAGGGGATAAACCCCTGCCTCGCGGTGATGCTGGTGGGCAGCGACCCGGCCAGCGAGGTGTATGTGCGGGGCAAGCAGAACGACTGCCATGAGTGCGGCATCGAGAGCCGCCTTGTGCGCATGGGCGAAAGCGCCAGCCAGGCCGAGGTGCTGGAGCAGCTGAGCCTTCTGGCAAGCGACCCTTCGGTGCACGGGGTGCTGGTGCAGCTGCCGCTGCCTGCCCACATCGACGAGCAGGCGGTCATCGCCGCCATCCCCCCCGAAAAGGACGTGGACGGCTTCACCCCGGTGAACGTGGGGCGGCTGGCCATCGGCCAGCAGTGCTTTCTGCCCTGCACCCCCGCCGGCTGCATCGAGATGCTCAAGGCCGCCGGAGCCCCCATCGAGGGCAGGCGCGCGGTGGTGGTGGGCCGCAGCAACATCGTGGGCAAACCCGCCGCGCTGCTGCTTTTGCGGGAGAACGCCACCGTCACCGTCTGCCACTCCCGCACCAAAGACCTTGCGAAGATCTGCGCCGAGGCGGACATCCTTGTGGCCGCCATCGGCAAGGCGAAGTTCATCACCGGCGGCATGGTCAAGCCCGGCGCGGCGGTGATCGACGTGGGCATCAACCGCGGCGCGGACGGCAAGCTCTGCGGCGATGTGGACTTTGAAGCCGCCGCCGAAAAGGCCGCCTTCATCACGCCGGTGCCCGGCGGCGTGGGCCTGATGACCCGGGCCATGCTGCTGTGCAACACGGTGCAGGCCGCCCGCATGGCCGCCGGGCGCTGAAAAAGCGCCCCATCCCGCCGGGCCTTTGCCCGGGAAAGGACTGAACCACATGGAAAAACGCATCGCCATCTGCCCCGGCAGCTTCGACCCCATCACCAAGGGCCACCTGGACATCATCCGCCGTGCGGCGGCCCTCTTTGACGAGGTGATCGTCCTCATCATGGTGAACTACACCAAGTCCAGCACCGCCTTCACCGCCGCCGAGCGGGTGGAGATGGCCCGCCGAGTCACCTCCGACATCCCCAATGTGCGGGTGGACTACTACGCCGGCCTGCTGGCGGATTACGCCCGGCAGCAGGGGGCCTGCACCCTGGTGAAGGGCCTGCGGGCGGTGACCGACTTCGAGTACGAGTTCCAGATGGCTCTCACCAACAAAAAGCTCTATCCCAGCCTGGAAACGCTCTTCCTCACCACCGACATCCAGTATATGTACCTGTCCAGTTCGGTGGTGCGGCAGGTGGCCAGCTTCGGCGGCGATATCTCCGAGTTCGTCTGCCCCGCACTTCTGGAGGACATCCAAAAGCGCCTTGCCCCGGCTTCCGGGGCGCTGCCCAACGCCTGAGAACGCAAAAAAATACCGGCGGCTTCTCCCTGAACGGGGAAAAGCCGCCGGCCTTTTTTGTGCTGCGGGTCAATCCAGCGCCTCGGCGATGAAGCCGCCGCCCACCACCGCGTCGCCGTCGTAGAACACGGCGCTCTGACCGGGCGCGGGGGCGCGGGCGGGCTCGTCGAACCGCACCAGCGTCTCGCCGTCGAAGGTGCAGCCCGCCGGCGCGGCGGCGCTGCGCACCTTCACCTCGTAGCGCCCGGCGGGCAGGGGCGCGCCGTCGGGGGTGCACACGTCCGAAAGACGCATGCCGCCGAAGAACTCCTCCCCGGCCCAGCCCAGCGCCACGTCGCCGTTTTCCCGGATGGCTTTCACGAAAGCGGGCTTGCCCAAAGCAAGGCCCAGCCCCTTGCGCTGGCCCAGGGTGTAGCGCAGCACCCCCTTGTGGGGGCCCAGGTCCGCGCCGTCCGGGGCGATGAAATGCCCCTCCCTGCCCGCAAGGCCCCGGCCCTCGATGAAAGCCGCGTAGTCCCCGTCGGGGACAAAGCAGATCTCCATGCTGTCCGGCGCGTCGGCGCAGGGGAGAGAGGCCTCCCGGGCCATCCGGCGCACGTCGTCCTTTTCAAACTCGCCCAGCGGCAGGCACAGGCGGCCGAGGATGTCCTGCCCCAGGCGGTAGAGCATGTAGCTCTGGTCCCGGGCGGCGCTCACCGCTTTGCAGACGGTGTAGACGCCGTCGCCCCGATCCTCCACCCGGGCGTAGTGGCCGGTGGCGATGAAGCGGCAGCCCAGCTTGTCCGCCTCGGCCGCCAGCAATTTGAACTTCACCGCCGGGTTGCACAAAACGCAGGGGTTGGGGGTGCGCCCAGCGCAGTAAGCCGCGCAGAAGGGCTCCACCACTTCTTTCTCAAAGGCCTCGCCCGCGTCGATCACCGCCAGCGGCACGCCCAGCGCCGCCGCGGCCTTTTGGGCCTCGGCCACCGCCTTGCCGTGGGCGGGGGAGAAGCGGATGACCGCACCCTGCACCTCAAAGCCCTGCTGGCGCAGCACATTCACGCAGACGGCGCTGTCCACCCCGCCGGAAAGCCCCACCAGCACCTTGTCCGCCGCCTCAAAGGTGGAAAACCCGCTGCCGGGCAAAAACGCATCGCTCATTGCTCAAAACTCCTTATTCTTTTTCAGGCCTGCCGCCCGCCGAATTTTTTGCTCTGGGCCACCGCCAGCCGGTCGCACCGCTCGTTTTCCGGGTGGCCGGCGTGGCCCTTGATCCATTTGCAGTGGATGACGTGGCCCTCGGCCAGGTCCAGCAGCTTCTCCCACAGGTCGGGGTTCAAAGCGGGGGACTTGTCCGCTTTTTTCCAGCCCCGGGCGCGCCAGCCCTTGGCCCAGCCCTTTTCCAGGCCGTCAATGACATATTTGGAATCGCTGCACAGCGTGATCTCGCAGGGCTCCTTCAGCTGCTCCAGCGCCGCGATGAGGGCCGTCAGCTCCATGCGGTTGTTGGTGGTCTCAGCTTCGCCCCCGCTCAGCTCCTTTTCGTGCTGCTTGTAGCGCAGCACCGCGCCCCAGCCGCCCGGGCCGGGGTTGCCGCTGCAGGCGCCGTCGGTGAAAATTTCGATCTGTTTCATGGGCTCCTCCGTCCTGCTGCCCCGCGGAGGCGGGGCGGATGTTCTTATTATACCTGATTTGGCCCCGGCGGACAAGGCATCACGGGGCCGCTTTTTGTCTATACTGTCGTGAGGCAGCCCGCCCTTTTTGTTGACAATCACCGATATCCGGCTGTATAATGAATGTAACTTTAAGCATCTGCTTAAAACCCGAGTGCGTTACAAAAAAGGGCCCGGTCGCATTGAACAAATGGACTTTTCGTGCCCGGCGGCGCTGCCGCGAGACCCACCCGAACCCTGCAAGAGGGCTACATACGCCCATCCACCCCGCGCCTTGCCCCGGCCCGCGCTCCGCGGCGGCCCGGGCGTTTTTCGCGCACCATTTTACGGAGGAATTTTATGAATCAACCCAGTCCCGAAAAGAACGCCCGCAAGCCCAGGGCGCCCCGCGCTTCCAAAGCGGCGGCCCCGGCAAAGCCCGAAACGGGCAAAAACGGCAGGGCGAAGCCCGCCCCCAAGGCGGCGGCCCAGCCCACCGAAAACCGCCCGGCGGACAATGCCCGCCGCAAGCCCTTCTACAGCCGCACCCGCCGGCCTCAGCAAAAGCAGAAAAACGGCCCCGCCGCCACCCCCATGCACATCATCCCGCTGGGCGGCCTTGGCGAAGTGGGCAAGAACATCACCCTGTACGAGTGCCAGGGCGACATGCTCATGGTGGACTGCGGCCTCGTCTTCCCGGACAGCGACATGTTCGGCGTGGACCTGGTCATCCCCGACTTCACCTATGTGGCGCAGAATAAAGACAAGATCAAGGGCGTCGTCATCACCCACGGCCACGAGGACCACATCGGCGCGCTGCCCTACCTGCTCAAGCAGGTGAACCTGCCGGTGTATGCCACCCGGCTCACCATCGGCCTCATCAAGAACAAGCTGGAGGAGCACGGCCTGCTGGGCCGCACCAAGCTGGTGGAGATCACCCCCCGGCGCAAGTTCAAGCTGGGCTGCTTTTCCATCGACCCCATCCATGTGAACCACTCCATCCCCGACGCGGTGGCCTTCGCCATCGAGTGCCCGGCGGGCATCGTCATCCAGACCGGCGACTTCAAGGTGGACTACACCCCCCTCTCCGGCGGGCCCACCGACCTGGCCGCCTTCGCGGAGTACGGCGCCAAGGGCGTGCTGGCGCTGCTGAGCGATTCCACCAACGCCGAGCGCCCCGGCTTCACCGCCACCGAGAAGAAGGTGGCCCAGAGCTTTGCGAACCTGTTCCGCCGGGCGGACAAACAGCGCATCATCATCGCCACCTTCGCCTCCAACCTCTACCGCATCCAGCAGATCATCGACCTGGCGGTGGAGAACGGCCGCAAGGTGGCAGTGAGCGGCCGCAGCATGGCCAACAACACCCAGATGGCCCTGGAGCTGGGATACCTGCACGCTCCCGAAGGGGTGCTCATCGACATCGAGCAGCTGAACAAGTATCCGCCGGAGAAGATCGTGCTCATCACCACCGGCAGCCAGGGCGAGCCGCTGAGCGCGCTCTCCCGCATGGCCTCGTCCAGCCACCGCAACGTGCATGTGGGCCCGGGGGACTTCATCATCATCTCCGCCACCCCCATCCCCGGCAATGAGAAGATGGTCACCAAGGTGGTGAACGGCCTGCTTTTGCTGGGCGCGGAGGTCATCTATGAATCCATGTACGACGTGCATGTTTCCGGCCACGCCTGCCAGGAGGAGCAGAAGCTCATCCTCACCCTCACTTCGCCCAAGTTCTTCCTGCCGGTGCACGGCGAGTACAAGCAGCTGAAAAAGCACGCCATGACCGCCGAAAGCCTGGGCATCCCGGCAAGCAACATCCACATCGCCGAGATCGGGCAGGACATCCGCCTGTCCGCCGACGGGCTGGAGACGGGCGAGCCGGTGCCCGCCGGCGCGGTGATGGTGGACGGCCTGGGCGTGGGCGACGTGGGCAACGTGGTCCTGCGGGACCGCCGCCACCTCTCTCAGGACGGCCTGGTCATCGTGGTGGCCACCGTCTCCGCCGGCGGGCAGCTGCTGGCCGGGCCGGACCTGGTCAGCCGGGGCTTTGTGTATGTGCGGGAGAGCGAGGAACTGATGGAAGAGGCCCGCCGCCTGGTCATCCAATGCTTCGAGCGCTGCCGCGCCGAGCGCACCCACGACTGGAACAGCGTCAAGACCCGCGTGCGGGAGACTCTCTCCGCCTATATCTACCGGCGCACTAAGCGCAGCCCCATGATCTTGCCCATTCTGATGGAAGTCTGACCCTTTTTCCCAAGGAGGCGAATGTCCCATGCGCGACCGACCCCGTCTTACCCTGGAGCTTGCCTGCGCGGCGCTGCTGGCGCTGTGCTGTGTGCTCGCCGCTGTTCTGGCGGTGCTGAAGCCGGCCAGCCTGCTGGTGCTGGCGCCTGCCCTGGCGCTCATCGCCGCCGGCCTCATCCTGGGCGGGCGGCATATCCGCCGGTCGGTCTGCCGCGCGGTCGGCTGCACAAGATTCGAGGGCAGCGAGCTCCAGCTCAGTCTGGCGGCCCTGCGCATTCCGGCGGCGCTGCTCAGCGGCAAGACGATGGTGTGGTACAACGACGCCTTCCGCACCCGGCTGCTGGCCGGGGAGGACGCCTTCCTCCAGCCGGTGAGCCGGGCCCTGCCCGGCCTGGACCTGCGCCAGTGCGCCGAAGAAAAGGGCCAGAGCCTGGAACGGGCGGGCCGGCGCTACACCGCCTTTTCCGCCCCCGGCGCGGGCGGCTGCGCCATTTTGTATCTGACCGACGACACCGAGCTGAAAAACGCCGCCGCCGAATACGCCGCCAGCCGCCCGGCCTACCTCATCATCGAGGTGGACGGCTACCAGGAGCTGGTGGCCGACCTGCGGGACTCCGAGCGCAGCCATGTGATGGAGGCGCTCAACCGCACGCTGGAGCAGTACTTCGCCCGCACCAACGGCTTTTTGCGCCGGGTGTCAGTCTCCCGCTACATCGCCGTTGTGGAGGAGCGCCACATGAAGGAGATCGTGGCCGCCCGTTTCGATCTGCTGGACAAGGTGCGCTCGCTGAACGAAGGGGTGCAGCTGACCCTCTCCATCGGCGTGGGCCGGGGAGGCAGCTGCCTCAAAGAGTGCCAGCAGATGGCCCAGCAGTCGCTGGACATGGCCCTGGGCCGCGGCGGCGACCAGGCGGCGGTGAAGACCCCCGACGGATTCGAGTTTTACGGCGGCGTGACCCGCAGCGTGGAAAAACGCAGCCGGGTCAAGAGCCGCATCCTGGCCAACGCCCTGGTGGATCTGGTGCGCCAGGCGGACAGCGTGGTCATCATGGGCCACCGTATGTCCGATCTGGACGCCCTGGGCGCCGCGGTGGGCGTGCTGCGCATCTGCAAAGGGCTGGATGTGCCCGCCGTCATCGCGGTGCGCCGCAAGGCCACCCTGGCGGCCAACCTGATCGAGGAATTTGAAAAAGCGGGCTTCGGCGAGGATTTCATCGAGCCGGAAAAGGCCGCCGAGCTGGCCACAAAAAGCACCCTGCTGGTGGTGGTGGACACCCACATCACAAATCTGGTGGAGAGCCGCGAGCTTCTGGAAAAATGCGGCCAGACGGCGGTCATCGACCACCACCGCAAGGCCGTGGGCCACATCGAGACCCCGGTGCTTTTCTGCCACGAGCCCTACGCCTCCTCCACCTGCGAACTGGTGTGCGAACTTTTGCAGTATGTGCCCGGCGAAGAGACCAGCCCCACCCCGCTGGAGGCCCAGGCGCTGCTGGCGGGCATCATGCTGGACACCCGCAGCTTTGCCCTGCACACCGGCGTGCGCACCTTTGAGGCCGCGGCCTACCTGCGGCGGATGGGCGCGGTCACCGAAGAGGTGCGGCTGCTCTTCAACTCCTCGCTGGAGGAATACACCGTCAAATCCAATCTGGTGGAGAGCGCCCGGCTGTATATGGGGTGCGCTGTGTCGGTGTCCGGCGAGCTGCCTCCCGGCATGGCGGTGGCGGTGCCCCAGGCGGCCAACGACCTGCTCACCATCAACGGCGTGGGCGCCAGCTTCGTGGCGGTGCAAAAAGGGGACGGGGTGAACATCTCCGCCCGCAGCATGGGCAAGGTGAACGTGCAGGTGATCCTGGAGCAGCTGGGCGGCGGCGGCCACATGACCATGGCCGGCGCGCAGCTGAAGAACACAAGCCTCGAGCGCGCCGAGCAGATGCTCTGCGACGCCATTGCCGACTATCGCCGCCAGCAGCGGCAAAGCGCAAAAAATCAGCAGCCGGCGCAGCCGTAAAGGCCGCCCGCCTGCCCACATAAAAGGAGAAGCGAACCATGAAGGTCATTCTGAAACAGGACGTCAAAACCATCGGCAAAAAAGACGAGATCCATGACGTGTCGGACGGCTACGCCCGCAACTTCCTCTTCCCCCGGGGTCTTGCCGCCCCGGCGGACGCCGCCGCGGTGAACATGGCCCGCACCAAGAGCGAGGCCAAAGAGCACCACGCCGCCGAGGCCCGGGCCGCCGCGCAGGCCCTGGCGGACAAGGTGAAGGACAAGACCGTCACCCTCAAGGCCAAGGGCGGCGCCTCCGGGCGGCTGTTCGGCAAGGTCACCGCCAAAGACGTGGCCGAGGCGCTGAGCAAGGTGGCCGGCGCCGAGATCGACAAGCGCAAGGTGGAGCTGGAGCGGGACATCAAGGACTTCGGCACCTATTCCGCCGCCGTGAAGCTGCACCCCGGCGTGAGCGCGGCCTTCAAGGTGAAGGTGGAAGAACTGTAAGCAAGCGGGCCCGCCGCCCGCGCAAGGCAACAGCCGCCCCGCGCAAGGGCGGGGCAAAGGATGAGGACTCATGCAGGATTTTACTACCCTTGATCTTGAATCGCTGGGCGTCGCAAAGCCCTACAGCATGGAAGCCGAGCAGTCGGTGCTGGGCGCCGCGCTGCTGGAGAGCGAGTCTGTTCTGCCGGAACTGGTGGAGGCCTTGCGCCCGGAGATGTTCTATGTCCGCCAGAACGGCGAGATCTTCTCCGAGATGGTGCGGCTGTTCACCGCCGGCGAGCGGGTGGACCTGGTCACCCTGCTGGACGCGGTGGTGGCCGCCGGCGTGTTCGAAAGCCCCGACGCCGCCAAGGTGTATCTGGCGCGGCTGGGCGAGACGGTGCCCAGCATCAGCAACGTGGGGGCCTATGCCCGCATCGTGCAGGAAAAGTTTGTCTCCCGCCAGGTGCTGGAGGTGGCCCAGAGCATCCTGCAGCAGAGCGGCGAGGCCCCCAGCGCCGAGCTGCTTTTGGAAAGTGCCGAGCAGAAACTCTATGAGATCCGCTCCGGCCGCGAGCAGAACAGCCTGACCAAACTCTCTTCCGCCCTGGTGGAGACCCTGGGCACCCTGCAGAAGATCACCGGGCCGGACAAGTCAAAATACGCGGGCATCCCCACCGGGTTTACTTATCTGGACACCATCCTCACCGGCCTGGGCCGCTCGGACCTGGTCATCCTGGCGGCCCGCCCCGGCATGGGCAAGACCAGCTTTGCCTTGAACATCGCCACCAACGTGGCCAAAAAGCAGCGGGTGCCGGTGGCCATCTTCAGCCTGGAGATGAGCAAGGAGCAGCTGACCAACCGCATCCTCTCCGCCGAGGCGGGCGTGGACAGCCACGCCTTCCGCTCCGGCGCGCTGGGCGACGCCGAGTGGGACGACCTGGCCCACGCCTCGGAGATCCTGCACGACGTGCCCATCTATATGGACGACACCTCCGGCATCACCATCCCCGAGGTCAAGGCCAAGATCCGCCGGGTCAACCAGGACCCCTCCCGCCCGCCCATCGGCCTGGTGGTCATCGACTACCTTCAGCTGATGACCAGCGGCAGGCGCACCGAGAACCGGGTGCAGGAGATCAGCGACATCACCCGAAACCTCAAGATCATGGCCAAAGAGCTGAACGTGCCGGTCATCGCTTTGAGCCAGCTGTCCCGCGCGGCGGAAAAGGCCAGCGGCCGGTCGGACCACCGGCCCCAGCTTTCCGACCTGCGCGACTCCGGCTCCATCGAGCAGGACGCCGACATCGTGCTGTTTTTGTACCGGGAGGGCTACTACGCCTCCATGAGCGGCCAGAGCCTGGAGGAGTCCGACGCCTCCACCGCCGAGTGCATCATCGCAAAGAACCGCCACGGCGAGACCGGCAAGGTGGACCTTGCCTGGGACGGCGCCCACACCCGGTTCATGAATGTGGATTATAACCATGGAACGATTTGAGGAAAGGGTGCTGGCAGCCTGCAAAGAGCTGCTGGCGCCCGGCGACAGGGTCATTGCGGCGGTCTCCGGCGGGGCCGACTCCATGGCCCTGTTGCAGTTTCTGCTGGAATATAAAGGCGCTTTGGGCGTTGGGGTGGAGGCGGTTCATGTGGACCACCGCATGCGCGCAGATTCCGCCCGGGACGCCGCCTTCGTGGCAAAGTTCTGCAAAAAGAACGGCGTGCCCCTTCACGCCTTTGCCGCCGCCGCGCCGCCGGCCCGCCCCAGCGAGGAGTGGTGCCGCGAGCTCCGCTACGGTTTTTTCGAGACGCTGGCGGGCCCCGGCGTGAAGATCGCCACCGCCCACACCCTCTCCGACCAGGCCGAGACGCTGCTTCTGCGCCTTGCCCGGGGGGCCGGGGTGCGGGGCGCGGCGGGCATCCCCGCCGTGCGCGGATGCTACGTGCGGCCCATGCTGGGCGTCGCCAAGGCCGAGGCGGAGGACTTCTGCCGCCGCCGGGGGCTCGCCTGGGTCACCGACGAGAGCAATTTTTCCGACGACTACGCCCGCAACCGGCTGCGCCGCCACGCCATGCCCGCCATCGAGGCGGCCTGCCCCGGGGCCGAAGCGGCTTTTGGAGAATTCTGTGCCCGCATGGGCCAGCTTGCGCAATATTTGCGGGGGCGGGGGGAACACTTGCTGATGAGCGCTGCCGCCGGCCCCGGCGCCTGGCGGCTGGACGCGCTGGCCGCCGCCCCGCAGACCGAGAGGGAAGAGGCCCTGCGCATCCTGGTGGAGGCCGAGCGGCCCCTGCGCAAGGGGGACATCCCGCGGCTGCGGGCGCTTGTGGAGCGCCGCGCAGGGGCGGTGCAGCTCACCGGCAGAGCGCTGCTGGCCGTGCGGGGCGAAGTGCTGGAACGCCGCCGCGTGACGGAACACGCTGCCTTCGAACCGGTGACGGCGGCCCCCGGCGAATACCGGCTGCCCGGCGGCTTCGGGCTGCGGCTGCGGCTGGTGGAAGGGGACGATTGTGAAGAAACTATAAAATTTGCCCGAACTGCAAAAAAAACCTTCGACAATTGCGCAGATTATGATAAAATAGGCAGTAGCCTCTGTCTGCGCACCCGCCTGCCGGGGGACGTGTTCCGTCCCGCGGGGCGGAACGTGGACAAAACGCTGAAAAAACTGTTCAACGAAAAAAAGGTGCCGCCCTCCCGGCGCGGCGCGCTGCCGCTTCTGGCGGCGGGCGGCCGGGTGGTGTGGCTCTGGGGCGAGGGGTTCGCCCACGGCCTGCGGCCGGACGAAGCCACCCGGCGGCTGCTGGTGGCCGAGCCCTTTGACCGTGAACATGGGGAGGAAGAGGAATGAGCCAGAGAGACGACATCCTCAAGGTGCTGCTCAGCGAAGAGCAGCTGAAAGAAAAATGCGCCGAGATGGGCGCGCAGATCACCCGTGACTACGCCGGCAAGAACCTTCTGCTGGTCACCGTGCTCAAGGGGGCCGTGGTGTACATGGCCGACCTGATGCGCTGCATCGACCGGCCCTGCGCCATCGATTTCATGGTGGTCTCCAGCTACGGCAGCGGCACCAAGACCAGCGGCGTGGTGAAGATCGTGAAGGACCTGGACCAGGACCTTTCCGGCAAGGATATCCTCATCGTGGAGGACATTCTGGACTCCGGCATGACCCTCTCTTACCTCAAGGGCCTTCTGCAGGGGCGCAACCCCGCCAGCATCCGCATCGCCACCCTGCTGGATAAGCCCAGCCGGCGCAAGGTGGACCTCGTGGCCGACTATGTGGGCTTTGAGGTGCCGGACGAGTTCGTGGTGGGCTACGGCCTGGATTACGATGAGCAGTACCGCAACCTGCCCTTTGTGGGGGTGCTCAAGCCCCACGTCTACGGCGGTTGACCAAAATGAAACGCGGGGGAAAGACCCCCGCGGATAGGAGATGAGCTTTTGCAGCACAGACCAAAATTCAACGGCGTCTACATCGCCGTGCTGCTGGCGCTGGCCCTGCTGGCGTTCAACCTGTGGACCACCTTCTCCACCGCTTCCAGCGGGGCGAGCATGCCCTACTCCAAGGTGGTGGACTACTTCGAGGCCAACCAGGTGGTGGGCTTCGAGATGGACCTGAACACCGGCAATCTGCGCCTGGCCCTGAAAGAGGGCGAGGTGCCTCTGCCGGAGGGCGTGAAGGAGGCCGCCGCCGAGCAGCAGCAGGCCCTCGACACCACCCAGGGCCTGCTCAGCGCCATGATGGGCAGCCAGCAGACCACCCAGGACATCCTGCCCTCGGGCGAGGGCATCTACCACATCACCTACCGGCTGCCCTATCCGGGCATGTTCGTGAACTACGTGCAGGACTACATCGACCAGTACAACGAGGCAAACCCCTCGTCGCCCATGGTCTATGACTACATCGCGGCCCGGGCCGAGGTGCCCTGGTTCGACATCCTGCTGATGGTCATGCTGGTGGGCAGCATGGTGTTCGTGTTCTACACCATGTACCGCGGCAGCCAGGGCGGCGGCATCATGAACGTGGGCCGCGCCAAGGTCAAGGACCAGACCGAGGACAAGCGCAAGACCACCTTTGCCGACGTGGCCGGCGCCGACGAGGAGAAGAACGAGCTGGAAGAGATCGTCCAGTTTTTGAAAAACCCCGGCCAGTTCAACAGCCTGGGCGCCCGCATCCCCCACGGCGTGCTGCTGGTGGGCCCTCCGGGCACCGGCAAAACGCTGCTGGCTCGGGCCTGCGCCGGCGAGGCCGGCGTGCCCTTCTTCTCCATCTCCGGCTCCGACTTCGTGGAGATGTATGTGGGCGTGGGCGCTTCCCGCGTGCGCGACCTCTTTGACAAGGCCAAAAAGACCGCCCCCAGCATCATCTTCATCGACGAGATCGACGCCGTGGGCCGCCAGCGCGGCACCGGCCTCGGCGGCGGCCACGACGAGCGGGAGCAGACCCTGAACCAGATGCTGGTGGAGATGGACGGCTTCGGCGCCAACGAGGGCGTCATCGTCATCGCCGCCACCAACCGCGCCGACATCCTGGACCACGCCCTGCTGCGTCCCGGCCGTTTTGACCGCCAGGTGTATGTGGGTCTGCCGGACATCAAGGGCCGCGAGGAAATTCTGAAGGTGCACACCCGCCACAAGCCCCTCGCTCCCGACGTGAACCTCAAGACCATCGCCCGCACCACCGTGGGCTTCTCCGGCGCCGACCTGGAGAACCTGGTGAACGAGGCGGCCCTGCTGGCCGCCCGCCGGGGCAAGAAGGCCATCACCGAGCAGGAGATCGAGGAGGCCAGCATCAAGGTGGTGGCCGGCCCCGAGAAGAAGAGCCGCGTGGTCACCGAGAAGGAAAAACGCCTCACCGCCTACCACGAGGCGGGCCATGCCATCACCCATTACTACTGCAAGACCGCCGACCCGGTGCATGAGATCTCCATCATCCCCCGCGGCATGGCCGGCGGCTACACCATGAGCCTGCCCGAAAAGGACCAGAGCTACGTCACCAAGACCCAGATGCAGGAGCAGATCGTCACCCTGCTGGGCGGCCGCGTGGCCGAGCTGCTGGTGCTGGACGACATCTCCACCGGCGCTTCCAACGATCTGGAGCGCGCCACCAAGACCGCCCGCTCCATGGTCACCCGCTACGGCTTCTCCGAGCGGATGGGCCCCGTGGTCTACGGTTCCGACCCGGGCGAGACCTTCCTGGGCCGCGACTTCACCCAGGGCCGCGGCTATTCCGAGACCATTGCCGCCGAGATCGACAGCGAGATCCGCGACATCGTGGACGAGGCCTTCGAGACCGCCCGCCGCATGCTCACCGAGCACCGCGACCAGCTGGAAGTGGTGGCCCAGGCCCTGATGCGCCGCGAAAAGCTCAGCGGCGAGGAGTTCAAGACCCTGATGGAGGGCGGCCAGCTGCCCGAGGAAGCGGAGAAGCCCGCTGCCCCCGACGCAGCCGAGGCGCCCGCGCAGCCCCAGGCCCCTGAAGCGCCGCAGCCCGCCGCGCCCGCGCAGAGCGCCGGGCCTGCCGCGCCCGCCGCGCCCGCGCAGAGCGCCGGGCCCGCCCAGGCCCCGGACGGCGAGCCCCGGGCCTGACGCGGCTTTCGCGCAACGGTATGGAAAGGAGCGAAGCCTCATGGAAGAAAATTTTGACCTGTTGGCCCAGTCCCGCGCCAACTACTTCACCAAGGGCAGCCCGGTGCAGTTCGTCAAGGTGGAGCTGCTCAAGGGCGACGTGACCGGCGACATCGCCGTCTGCCTGTCCTTCAAGAACATCTCCGCCGCCCGCCTCACCCGGCTGCAGATCACCTTCAAGTGCAAGGACCGCAGCGGCGCGGTGGTCTGCCAGGACCGGTTCGTCTATGAAGACCTGAGCGCCGCCCACGGCGAGGTTTTCGGCGCGGACGACGCGGTGTATATCAGTTCTTCGCCCATCGGCAGCGTGGAGGTGGAGCTGGGCACGGCCCGCTTCGCCGACGGCAGTTCCGTGGACCTCACCGCCTATCCCCGTGTGCGCCTGGCCCCGCCCAAAAAGCTGCCCGCCGAGCTGGCCGCAAAGCTGTGCGAGCGCACCCACAAGGAGGGCCTCACCGTGGTGCCCCAGGTGCTGGACGAGGGCTGGTACTGCGCCTGCGGCGCCTTCCATCCCCGCGAGGAGGACGGCGTGTGGTGCAGCGAGTGCGGCTGTGACCGCATCCTGCTTCAGAACACCCTGTCCAGCCTGCTGCAGACCGGCGCCTCCGCGCCCGCCGCCGACGACGAGCCCACCCGCATGGTGCCGCCCGTCCGCCAGGAGGAGCCCACCCGCACCGTGCCGCCCATCTCGGGGCGCCCGGCGGCCGCCGCGCCCCTGGACGAGGACGACGACGTGATCGTGGCCCCGCCCCGCCGCGCCGCCCGGCCCGCCGGGCAGGCGCAGCCCGCCCGCGGCCAATACCAGGCGCGGGTGCAGTATGAGGAACCGTATGAGGAGCAGTACGGCGAGGGCGAGGAAGATCCCCGCGACGTCATCGCCGGGCGCATCATCCGCTGGGCGCCCCCCATCACCGCCGTGCTGTGCGCCATCATCGCCGCCGTGGGCTTTTTGCTCACCCTGTGACCAGGCACAAAATACGCCGCGGCCCCTTTGGTTTTCAAAGGGGCCGCGGCTTTTCCATCCCTTGACATTTTGTGTTCGGGCGTGGTTAAATAAATCTGTGTGCGCAAAATATAGAAGAACGACCCCGCCGTGCGCCGGGGCAAAGAGGAGAGAACGGCTTGGCAAAAAAACAGGAATATTCAAACGAGAGCATCGTCAGCCTCAAAGGCGCCGACCGGGTGCGCAAACGCCCGGCGGTCATCTTCGGTTCCGACGGGGCGGAGGGCTGCGCCCACGCCATCTTCGAGATCCTCTCCAACTCCATCGACGAGGCCCGCGAGGGCTACGGCACCCGCATCACCCTCACCCGCTTCAAGGATGGCAGCATCCAGGTGGAGGACGGAGGCCGCGGCATCCCGGTGGACTACAACCCCAAGGAGGACCGCTACAACTGGGAGCTGGTCTTCTGCGAGATGTACGCCGGCGGCAAATACACCGCGGGCGGGGATAACTATGAATACTCCCTGGGCCTGAACGGCCTGGGCCTTTGCGCCACCCAGTACGCCAGCGAGTGGATGACCGCCGACGTCTGGCGCGACGGCTTCCACTACCACATCGACTTCAAAAAGGGCGAACCGGTGGGCGGTTTGAAAAAGGAGCCCGCCCCCCGCCGCAAAACCGGCACCACCATCCGCTGGAAGCCGGACGCCGAGGTGTTCACCGACGTGAACGTGCCCGCCGCCTATTTTGCCGACACCATGAAGCGGCAGGCGGTGGTGAACGCGGGCCTGGAGCTGGTGCTGGTGGACGAGACCGGCCCGGAAAAGGCCACCACCACCTTCTGCTACCAGAAGGGCATTGAGGACTATGTGAACGAGATCGCGGGGCTGGACGGCCTGACGCCGGTGGTCTACTGCGAATCCACCGCCATGGCCCGCGACCGGGAGGACCAGCCGGAATACAAGGTGAAGATGAGCGCCGCCTTCTGCTTTTCCAACAAGACCCAGCTGCTGGAATACTACCACAACTCCAGCTGGCTGGAGCACGGCGGCAGCCCCGACCGGGCGGTGCGCACCGCCTTTGTGAACCAGATCGACGCATTCCTGAAAAGCAAGAGCATGTACAAGAAGGGCGAAAGCAAGATCACCTTTGCCGACGTGCAGGACTGCCTCATCTACGTTTCCAGCAGCTTCTCCACCCGCACCAGCTACGAGAACCAGACCAAGAAAGCCATCACCAACAAGGGCGTGGCCCAGGTGATGACCGAGTTTTTGAAGCACAATCTGGAGGTCTATTTCCTGGAAAAGCCCGACGAGGCCCAGAAACTCTGCCAGCAGGTGCTCATCAACAAGCAGAGCCGCGAGCACGCCGAAAAGACCCGCCAGTCCATCAAAAAGACCATGGTCAGCCAGATGGACATCGCCAACCGGGTGCAGAAGTTCGTGGACTGCCGCACCAAGGACCCCGCCCGGCGCGAACTCTACATCGTGGAGGGCGATTCCGCCATGGGCGCGGTCAAGACCAGCCGCGACTCGGAGTATCAGGCCATCATGCCGGTGCGCGGCAAGATTTTGAACTGCCTCAAGGCGGATTATGACCGCATCTTCAAAAGCGAGGTCATCACCGACCTCATCAAGGTGCTGGGCTGCGGCGTGGAGCTGGGCGGCAAGAGCAAAAAGGACCTGGCCACCTTCAACCTGGACAACCTGCGCTTCAATAAAGTGGTCATCTGCACCGACGCCGATGTGGACGGCTACCAGATCCGCACCCTCATCCTCACCATGATCTACCGGCTGGTGCCCACCCTCATCAAGGAGGGCTACGTCTACATCGCCGAAAGCCCCCTGTACGAGATCAACACCAAAGCCCGCACCTACTTCGCCTACACCGAGCCGGAAAAGGCCGGCATCCTCGCGCGCATCGGCGAAAAGGAGAAGTACACCATCCAGCGCTCCAAGGGCCTTGGCGAAAACGACCCCGAGATGATGTGGCTCACCACCATGAACCCGGAGAGCCGCCGCCTCATCAAGGTGGAGCCGGAGGACGCCGAGCGCACCGCCGCCGTGTTCGACCTGCTGCTGGGCGACAACCTTGCCGGCCGCAAGGAGCACATCGCCGAGCACGGGGCCGAGTATCTGGACGAGCTGGATTTGTCCTGACGGCAGATTTGTGAGGTAAGACAAGAATGGCAAAAAAACAGACGAAAAAATCAGCGCTCGCCCGGCCCCAGCTGGGCGACAACGTGGAGATCCCCGGCGCCGGCGTGGTGGTGCGCTCGCCCATCACCGAAACGCTGGAACAGAACTACATGCCCTACGCCATGAGCGTCATCGTCAGCCGCGCGCTGCCGGAGATCGACGGCTTCAAGCCCGCCCACCGCAAGCTGCTCTACACCATGTACGAGATGGGCCTGCTCAAGGGCGCGCGCACCAAAAGCGCCAACATCGTGGGCAGCACCATGCACCTGAACCCCCACGGCGACGCCGCCATCTACGACACCATGGTGCGCATGGGCCGGGGCAACGAGAGCCTGCTGGTGCCCTTTGTGGACTCCAAGGGCAACTTCGGCAAGGCGTACAGCCGGGACATGGCCTGCGCCGCCAGCCGCTACACCGAGGCCAAGCTGGAGCCGGGGTGCGAGGAACCGTTCCGGGACATCGACAAGGATACGGTGGAGTGCG